>JBPCLZ010000057.1:0-4248 GCA_051002775.1 Pyrinomonadaceae bacterium
TGAAATGCCCCTGGCAGGACTCGAACCTGCGGCCCTCTGCTTAGCATCCAGCATCAAGTTTCCCTGACCGCCCATTCACATAGGTTTGCTGGCTGGACTATATCTTAGACGTCCCAGTCCCGGCCCGTATAGTCTCTGAGGATCCCTATTCAATGCCTTTCCACTGGACAGGTTTCCTGCGGATTACCCAATCCTCCGGATTGTTACTCGGCTTACGAGTACCGGAGGCTCTCAGGGCGTCCCCGCATATGGGGCCGTTCACTTAATGAGTTCTTGAAATGATTCCTCATTAAGGCTCCTACAAGGCAGATGCTCTATCCGCTGAGCTACAGGGGCACATGCCTGGCGCCCGGATGTTAGCACGAGGGTCACAGGCGTGGTCAAACACCCACTAACAAAACTAAGAGATTGCCAAAATAAAAGAGATCGCCAAAGAACAGGCGATCCCTTCAGGTGATTTGACCGACGCTTACGCTGCTTGCGTTTGTTCGGTCGTCTCGGCGAAAACCCTGCGGCCGTTGATGGCATCATCGATGATTTCACGGACCGCAGAAGTGTCCGGGTTTACGTCCATGCGATCGCAGGCGCGCAAATGACGCAGAATTCCTTCAGTCGCGATTTCAGCCGCGACCCCGACAAGCTTGGAATAACGCCTCGCTTGAATATGATCTATCCTGAGAATCCGCTCATCTAGCGGCAAGTGTCTATCAAAAGTCACGATTACTTTTTCCCCTCCAAAAACCGCCCGTGCGGTCAATTTAAGTGCAAATTTTAGATGCGTTCAATGCGCCCCAGGATGCAGATCCCTTGCATTTTGAAACAATTTCGCGCCCGGAAGAGTCTCTCTTCCCATCAACCACGATTTTGGGGGTGCAGCAAAACAGAGAATTATAACGGAGGACGCTGTCGATTACCAGCATTTTTTGCAGGAGCTTCCAATCGCCCGCAAACTGTGTAGCGACGGCGTTTTCCCTGACACAGCCCCACCGAGGTCTCCCTAACGACGGCATGGGGAAAGCGAGAGTTGACCAGGCGAAAACGTAAGCGCCGCCCTATGCTCACTCGAGATGAACCAATAGGCGGCGCTTGTACTTTATCCTCGGTAACCGAGGGCCGACTTACTACATTATTTCCGTGGTAGAACCGTATCTTTCATGCCTTTGCCTACGCGAAACTTAAGGGTTGTCTTGGCGGGAATTTGGATTGTTTCTCCCGTCGCCGGGTTTCTTCCTTCTCGCGCCTTCCTTTCGGACTTCACAAGCTTGCCGAAGCCGGGAAGTACGAATTCACCATTGGACTTAACTTCACGGGAGGCCAGGTTATAGAGCTCATCAAAAAACTCTTTGACCTGTCCACGTTTCATTCCCGTCTTTTCGGCGAAATGGTTGAAGACTTCCGACTGAGTCATGCGCTTTCTGCCTGTCGCGGCTTTGGTCGCCATAGTCTGGTGTGATACCTCCGATGAAACTTAAATTGAAAAGCTGGTCAGGCACTCATATATCACACTCAGGCACCAATGTCTGCAAGAAATCTCGATTTCAGGCGGGTTTTTGAAAAATATTTGATCTCCGGGCGGGGAGATTATCCGGCCTGACCGCGAACGGAGCGTCCGGGAATCCACCTCGGGCTGGACGACCCGGAACGTGGACTACTTCGGTGCACTTCTTATTGAAGACAGCCGCAAAGACCTCTTCCCAGTTGTCCGCAAGAATGCTGCGACGCGGCCGCCAAAAAGCTGAAGATTTTTGAGACGATTCTCTTGTCAGGTTTGAATGTTGGAGTACCTTGGCCGGCGCCATGGCAGGCTCCACAGTCCGCGCACCGAGAAGATGGCGAGCCAAGTCGCTACTGCAGTGCTCTTTAGATCCTTCAACGGATAAAACAGATATGTTCCGTGACGCACGTCACTGCTCGGCGGACATGTGGGACAGGAATGACGTACGAATAAATACTTGCGATTACCGTCAAGAAAAGTTTGGGCCATCCGCGATTTGTCAAATAGAAACAGAATGTCGGATTGCGTAGGGGTGAATCCTGCCTGAGCGATTTTCACAAATTTGTCTGAATACAGATGCGCATAACTATCTGTTTCTTGCTTATCACCGCGGTAGCCGAAAACAAAAATCTCTTCGATCTCAGGATGCGAACGCTTTACGTCTGCAAAATATTTTTCGAACTCTTCCGCGGCTCCCCGGGATGAAAGGGACGAAAGGTGCATACTGCCTACCGGGTTCAAGGTTTGAGCAGCGACGTCCTCCAGGCGTTGTTTCATTTGGTGCTCTACAATGGTTAATCCCTGTCGAAGGTTGTCCTTGAAAGCTCCTTTGGTTTTCTTCTGAAGTTCGGCGAGTGATTGATACTGCATGTAAGTCAATACCAGGAGGGGAAGGAACACGCCTACTATGCCAGTATCGTCAGCTTTTTTCGCAGCGCGAGTTTGCTGATTGCATCTCGGAACACACTAGGCGATAGCATATATGCAGATTCTACAGAAGTTGTCACTCGTTCGAACCGGAATTGTAAAAAGTTGTCATTCTTCCCGACCGGCTGTAGATGCCTGCTTTTTACTAATCTTTAGCCACCGCGTGGGGACTTCGCTGACAAGGGGAGATTTCTTAGGTTTTTACATTCCGTCCCATTCGCAACAGTCTACTATCCGTCGTGTGCTGCGGATCTGGACACAAATTGGCCACACGAGAAACTCCGTGCCTATACCGAGCCGCTAAGTAGGCGGCTGTGGGCGCGACAGCATGCCCCCGACTCGCAGTGGGTCCATTACGCACATTAAGCAATCGATTGCTTTTCCCTAGAAAACCGATCTGCCCCGGCAAGATGATGCTTATAGAGTTTGGCGTCATCAACTATACCGGCTGAGGCATAGGTTGATCCGAGTGTGGCTGTGACTTTATCAGCAACGGAAGTAACCGAATGATTCCGTCGTTTATTCAGGTCGAAGGCCCAGACCCTTCATTCTCATTCACGAATCTAGTAATTGCGCTAATGAGGGCAGGGGCCACTGGCAACGTGGGATCGCTGTAGGAGGACACCTGCTTGTCCTGTTCATTAGGAACTGTCTTGAGAACGTGATTCATTCCATCTATTAATACTAACTTTGCTCTCGGATTGGCGTTCACCAAGCTCTTTGCATCTTGCAAACGAGCTTGAATATCTGTCGTTCCCTGCACCACCAGAACGTGACTACGCAGCTTGGCGATCTCTTTCGTCGGATCATAACGAAGCCACGAGATTAAATATGGCTGCGCACTCGGACGAAATAGCATGTTCAATTCAGATGGCACTGATTCGACTGTCTTGCCTTTGGCGAGCTCGTCAAGAATTTCTTCAGTAGTTTTTACCAACGCAGGTGTTAGTTACGGTTTGACTTGCTCGAGTATGATTTGATTGATGGCGCGACCGGCTCCGGCAATAGACACAAAAGCCTGAGCGCCGAGCCGCTGAGCGGCGACCATTCCGATTAAGGAGCCTTCGCTGTGACCGAGTATTGTTAATGATGAGAAGCGACGATCAGAGCGTAGCTTCTTGCCCCATCCGACGGCGTCATCGATATACGTCTCAAAGCTGAGGTCCTCCTCTCGCAGGACAGTCTTTGCTTTTTCAGCAGCCACCATCATCGCTTTTCCGGTCTCTCCTACCCCGCGCTTGTCATACCGCACTGAAGCAATACCCTGGTTAGCCAGGGCCTCGGCTAGGAACTTGAGGCTGTTGTTCGGGCCCTTGAGCGCAATTGAGTTTCCGTCACGATCGGTCGGCCCTGAACCCGCAATGATCAAGACGACCGGTACCCGTGAGCGCGACTGAGGCATTTCTAAGGTGCCAAACAACATTCCAGTCGGTGTTTCTACTGTAATTGGTTCGGTAATAGTTGTCTTTGAAAGAGGCGCGTCCTCGGAAGCGCTTCGAACGATAGGTTCCGCACCTGAAATGCTCATGTCGAACGCGAATAGAATGATAGCGAGCAGGAAAGAATATTTGTTCATCGTTTTAGCCTTTCGATTTTGGTCAGATCGTTCTTCAGCGGAAGCCTGCTTAGTTCTCAGATTCATTTCCCATCGCTTAATTTCATCAAGGCATCAACAATCAGCCTCAGCCGATCAAGATTAAGAATGATAATGGTCGGTATTACAAGCAGTACCGATGTACCCAGAATCAGTCCGATTTTCGCCCATACTCTTCGCGCCTTAAGTTTTGGGGCGGGTGTCGACTTAAGAGCTAGCAAGCCGAAGATCA
>JBPCLZ010000058.1:0-11295 GCA_051002775.1 Pyrinomonadaceae bacterium
GAAACGTTCTTACCATGGTCTAAGGCGAACAAGCGCAGTCATCGAGAGGATGAACAACGCTCGGTTACGCTCAAAGACTTCTTTGGTGAGAATCATCTGCGGGACATCAAGCCAATGCTGATCGAGAGATTCAAGCGAGAGCGACTGGCAATGCCGACCAAGCACGACAAGGAGGATCGGCCCAGGCCGCGCACTCCGGCAAGCGTCAACCGCGATCTCGCTTGTCTTTCAAAGATCCTCTCAATGGCTTTTGATAATGAGCTGATCGACTCGAATCCGATGAGGCGTGTTCGCATGCTAAAAGAGAGTCCGAGTCGCGAAAGGTTTATCACCACAGAAGAAGAGAAGAGATTGTTCGCGCAACTCACTGGCAGAAGAGATCACATCCGCTCTGTAGTCACGATCGCTCTGAATACGGGCATGCGGCGCGGTGAGATTCTTGGGCTCCAGTGGGAACACGTAAACTTTCCAGCTCGAACAGTTTTCATCGCACGGAGCAAGACCGGTAGGACTCGAACCATTCCCATGAACGACACCATCTTTAAGGAGTTGACCGCACTCAAGCAGGATGCTGGACCGTTGGAATTCGTGTTCAGCAATTCCCGCACAGGTGTGAACATCGATTCCATCAAGACTGGCTGGCGGCATGCTTGCGAAGATGCGGGCCTCGTGAATCTTAGATTCCACGATACTCGCCACACCTTCGCCACGCGCCTGCGAGCTAATGGCGTTCACGAATGGGACATTCGAGATCTACTTGGTCACACGTCAGTAAGGATGACGAGTGTTTACACGCATCAGACGCCGGCGAATCTGTGTCACGCAGTGAATACGCTTGGTCAGACTAAGCTGGGTAAGGTTGTGCGGTTCAAACGAAGGAGCGAGCGACGATCGTCTAACCCATCCGCTACCGCGGACGGTACTGACCTCATCACTCGCGAATCGCGTACTTCTCAAATCGCGCCATCTTCGCGCCATCGTGAGGTTGACCAAGTTTCGGCTCAACATCACGAAGACGTAAGTGTAAGAACACTCGCCAGGTGAATGGTGCCCCCGCAGGGATTCGAACCCCGAACCAACAGATTATGAGTCGGGTCGAGGGGCACTAACAAGGACAGACGAAACGATACAGAGCAGTATTTATTTGAATTGCAGCCGTCAAAGTTCGTTACATCTTGCTACGTCTGGACACATGATCGCGCCATCTTCACGCCATCGGTAAGATTATTCTGGTCGCGGTACTCCTGACATAAACATCGCTCTGCCAGAGTAATTCCAATACGTCACATCCTGCTCGATAAAGAACCACTTAATCACGGAGAGGATCAAAACTACAGGCAATCCCGTCCCAAACACCAGATGTTCACAATCCTGGGGAGTTACTTCTTGGCAGGCGTAGATCCGCTCGATCAACTTGAACAAGTTTGCGTAAGCCTTGGGGACATTCGCCTTCTTTTCATTAAGGTCTTCAAGAATGGTCGAATGGTTAGGACGATCTGTGGTCCTTCCCTGGGCTGTAGGGAAGCTCATATCTTGGACTCTAATCTCAAAGTCAAAGCCCTTATTAAGCCAAGCGGGCCGCGTTAGAAACACCCTCTTTCCGTCAGATAGTGTTTCCACAAAATAGCGGTATTTACTTGCCAGCTCGCCGGTACCAGTACCAGGTGTTTCTTTCAGGAATTCACGGACAACTTTTTCTCTTATCTCCTGCCGGGTTCCAGTGCCTATATGCAGTTCAGATGAGCAGCATTGTTCAGCCAACTTCTTTCGGGCAATCTCAGCGTCCCTCAGTTCTGGCAAATCCTCACTCATCAGCCCACTGCTCCCTCGAAATTAACGCTCAGCTCCCACCACAGGCAATGGCACGTGATAGCCATCTCCCAATATGCGCGCGACAAAAGAAGTTCTTGCGTAGAAGGCCCGCGACACACTTCCATGGCCCGGACCCTTAGTGCGCGGCTGCACCAGAACTCCCATGGCGCCGGTCAAAGCAGAGAATCCCTTCTCAATTATTGTCTCTCTCACCAGTTCGTAATCTGCCCTGACCTGTTGATAGATTTCAGTATCGCCGAGATCGAATTCCGCTACGGAATGTAAGAACGAGCAGGGCTCTTCTTTGCAATCGAAAATACGAGCGACCACGACGGTCTTTCGCAGCTTAGCTAATAGATGACTCTCCTCAAAACGCTTTGCCGCGACGTTGACAGGATCGATCATCGTAATAGCCATAGTTTCTTTGACGCGCAGCATTCCATCGCGCTTAGGCACAAGTTGAACTTGTTTGAGTTCCCAGCTACCGAAGTTAGGGGATTGTGCGGAATTGATCGGAAGTCCCAAGAAGCGCTCAATAGTGTGCCCAGCCCACCCTTTGTTCTTCTTTCCATCCTTCCAAACGGTGATGTGGTATATGTCAGCCAGAGGGCGAAGATCTGTTCCGACAAGCGTGCGCAGTTTTTCGATCGCCTCTAATCGCTCCAAAGCAAGTGTTCCTTTGGTTCGGCTGGGATGTCCATGCCCGTCGCACCCGCTAAGCGACGAGTTGCAATTGCAACGAACTTATTGTCCATTTCACAGCCTATGAATCGGCGGTTGAGAATGAGTGACGCAACTCCGGTAGTTGCGGACCCAGAGAACGGGTCGAATACTAAGTCCTCCTCGTTTGTGCTAGCTCGTAGACAGCGAGCAACAAGTGCTATTGGTTTTTGGGTCGGATGTTTGCCGTATCGCTTCTCTTCTTTGCTCGGAGCAGGCATACGCCAAACATTTTTCATTTGTTTTCCCGCGTTCTCGGCCTTCATCTCGTCATAGTTGAATGTATATTTATCTTTTCCCTTTTTTGCCTTTGTCGCCCAAAGTATTAACTCGGTCGCGTGTGTGAAACATCGACAACCCAGATTAGGGGGCGGCGCCGGTTTTTCCCAGATAATGTCATTTAAGATTCGGAAACCCAATTCTTGCATTGCAAAACCCACGGATGGATAAACGTGGACTGTACCAGAGACCCAAATCGTTCCAGTTGGCTTCAGAAGTCGATGACAAGCAGCCAACCAAGTCTTATTAAACTCGTGATCCAAGTCGACACCCCTGCTACGATCCCACTCGCCCTTATTAACCTTGACCATACGTCCCGCAACGCACGTAATTCCATCATTGGATAAATTATATGGAGGGTCAGTCCAGATGCAGTCAATGCTATTCGCCGGCAGCGAGGCCATCAATTCTAGACTATCACCTTGATATAGCTTTGATTTCTGATCATTAGATTGCCAGGCAATAGTTGCGAGCTCTTTTTGTTGTTTAGTTGCCGACAAGATTCAATCTCCACACCGTATAAGGATCACTTTTACCCGCCCAGTTGTCACACCTCGACGAGTTCTTCTTCTTCTGCAACTGGCAGATCGACGTCTGGTTTGACGTCAAGCCATCGAAGCATTCCAAGATTGCGAATGGCAGACGCAACTGTTCTCGGCTCAAGAGGTGGTTGACGTCTTTGCTTCCATTGCATTACCGAATCAAGAACTTCGGTTTCTGACGGCGTGGAGTTTCGTTGCTTCTTGAGCGCGTCTGCTGCGAAGATCACGGTCGCTACCACTTCCGCTTGATCGGTGTTCATCCTAAGGAATAAGTCGGTCGTCTTTTCAACAATCGATTTCCATTGAGAAATTGATTGTTGAAAGTCATTTCTCAACCGCGCGAAGTTAGGACCGACTTTGACTACGAACATGCTGCCTTTACGCTCTTCCTGAAGCAGGTTGTTATTAACCAACTTCGTCTCAGCGTTCTTTAGGTCCTTGCTGAATGGGCCGAAGCTGCCCCTTTCGTAGCGGAATCCCGTTGGCAATCCTTCACGTGTGGCCACGTAAGCGATCTTCTGGAAAATCGTCCGTCCGGTAGGCCAGTGATAAGGCTTAGATTCGATCTGGCGGAGAATCTCGATTAGACCCAACCAAGCCGGATTGATAGCCGACTGCACAGTCTTGCGTTGAACAGTTGTAGTGGCTTCCTGCGACAAGAAGTCAATCGTCAATTCTTTCGGCGGCGTTCCGTACGGAGCGTAAAGCTCCACTGGAATGTCCATCTGACGAGCATAGCGATAGATCAAAGGTCCTACGGTTTTCCATTCAAGCTGTCCGTTGCCACAGCCGAGAGGAGGGATCGCCAGAGAGGTTACTTCCCATTCCTTGTAATGACTCAACAGGTGTTGCAGACCGCGATCAATATCGCTGATGCGCGAAACTGATTTCCAGTGATCCTTCGTTGGGAAGTTAATGATATTTGGAGGGAGAAGCCGCTTAAAGAGATAGGGGACGCCAGGCTTTACTTCTTTACGTTCGCATCGCTTCACATAGTCTTCGAACATTTCCGGGAAACGTTCTTTGAATTCCAAAGCAATGCCCTTGCCCATGACGCCGACACAGTTCACAGTATTGATGAGTGTCTGCGCGTTGGATTGCAAAATATCTGCGACTAAAATTCTCATTTGAGTTTCTAAAAGAACATATCACCACGGATGCGCACGGGCAATCCAGTTTCCAATGCCTGGAACGCCGTCAAGGCGGTCTGATTCGCAACGTAAGCGCCAAGCACAAAACTCGCTTCTACACGATCGGGGACTAGAACCTCTGCCATTTTCTCCGACTTGTGACTCATCTCCTCATACAAATCCTCGGGATGTTTCCAAGAACGAGCAAAGAGGCGGTTCCGGTCGATAGCTACCAAGCCTTCGCCGACAGTCATGAAGCTCACCCAGCCGCTAGCAGCATTTCGATCAGTGACTATGACTCCGGGGAGATCGAGCACAGCGGGGTCAACCTGAAGCACACAGATCGTAGAATTGTAGCGACGACGCTTGCTCAGCATCGCGTTGTGCGCATCGAAATATAGGTTGGCATACTCGTGCAATCGACGAGCGCCCGGTATCTGCTTGTTCTCTCGGATTTCTTGAATCTCACGCATTGCAACGGAGTCATGTGGAAGTTCGGCGGCGAGTGTATTAGACAGGATGCCGTGCTGCAATATCGAAATCACATTGGAGATGGTTGTAATGTAGTGAAGTTCTGTAACATCAGCGCGGTCCATATCCTCGCCCTCCGCGCGGAACTTGAATTCGAGTGACGTGTAAGCGGCGTTTTCCACGCTCCCAGGCGAGAGCAGCCTCTAAAGCCTTCTTGAGATCATCAAACGCATCATTACTCATGTACTTCGCTCTGTTCGTTCGAGCTTTGATCACGCTTTGCTTTCGTGATGGCATTTCCTATCTCTCAACCTTGGATACAGTCTATGCGCAGATAATCCAGCCTCGCGACGTTAACTACGCACAAAATATACTCCGGTGTGCCTGCTCTTGCCGAAAGCAAGAGTCCCCCCCTTTGGGCCTAACCAAAAGTCCGTTGGTCATCAAGACCTATTATGTTCTCACGACAACTCTTGTGGATTGTGAGTATCGTGATTGTGCTGTTGTAGAGAAACAAGCGAGTTCAATCTTCCCAAATCGTAGCGTCGGACGAAGGCCGCTTAGCTTTTAGCCGGAGGGTTGGTTGGCAAAAAATGACTTGACTCAGGGACGCAGAAGGAGTATTAACTGTCCCTGTGCGTCCCTGTATTTACCCCGCAAGGATTCGAACCATAAGGTTTTGGGCGCACCGCATGGCACGGGTCATTGGTATTCAGATGCGGTCTCGACCGCCAAGGAGTTCTCAAAAATGCAAGCAGAAACATCCAAGTGCCCATGGTGCGGAAACACCGTTCCGCAAGCAAAGTTCGTCGAAATCGAGGGGCGCATTCGGGCAGAAGAGAAGAGAAAACTAGCTGAGACCGAGGCCAGTTTCAAGAAGCAATACGAAGAACAGGCACGACTACAAATTGAGCGCGAAACCAAAAAGGTAGCTGAGAAGGAGCGCAAAGCTGCCGAGCAATGGGCAAAGGAGCAGACATCAAAACTTCAGGTTGAGCGAGATAACGCGCTGCAAAAAGCGAAGGCTTCGGAAGCTAAGGAAGCTGCTCTCAAGAAGCAAATGGCTGAAGAAGCGGAACGGGCAGTGAAGAAGGCAGTCGAAGCCGAACGGAAGGCTGCCGCAGAGCGGACAAACGAGCAAACTCGAAAATTAAAGATTGAGCGCGACGGAGCTCTCAAGAAGGCACAAGCTCTGGAGGAGCGAGAACTGACGTTAAGGAAGCAATTGGCTGCCCAAGCTGAGAAAAGACTTCAAGAAGAATTGGCTAAAGAGCGCCAGGTCCTTGAACATGATCGAGACCAACGTGAGAAGAAACTGAAGGCTGAATTCACCCGAGATCATGAAAAGACAAAGACCAAAGTTGCGGCGCTTGAGCGACAGCTTCAGAAAAAGACGTCAAATGAATTAGGCGATGGCGCCGAGATCGATCTTTTCGAGGAACTCCGATCTCTTTTCAAGACTGATCACTTTTCGCGTGTGCCAAAAGGGGAACAAGGCGCGGATATCCATCATGAGGTTTATCACAAGGGACAATTGTGCGGGAAAATCGTCTACGACTCTAAGAATCGTCAGAACTGGCAGGCCGCATACGCATCTAAACTGCGTGCGGATCAAACGGCGGCCGGGGCAGTCCATGCGATTCTCTCAACCAACTCCTTCCCAACAGGAAAGAAGGAATTGTGTATCGTTAATGATGTGATTGCCGTGAGCCCTGCCCGTGTCGTTCACATCGTCCAGCTTCTGAGAAACTCAATGGTGCGCATGCACATCCTGAATCTCAGCTTGCAAGAGCGCTCAGGAAAAATGGCGGAACTCTACAAGCTCATTTCGTCGGAAGCCTTTAATCAAAGCTTCGGCGAGGCAGACAAACTCACTCAGGACATTCTCGATCTCGATGTGAAAGAGGTGAAGGCGCATGAGGACGTTTGGAAGAAGCGGGGTTTCTACACAAAACGGCTTAAGAACGTCCTGACCGAGATGCAGACCGAGATCAGCGCTATAGTCGAACGAGCTGAAACCAACGGACGCCAAAAATCGACTTCCGTAGTCGCTGAGTTCCGGCCCTCCACGAGCACGCTTCCGAGGAACTGATATGTCACTTGAGTTAGTTCAAGGCGATGCGGCCCAGCCGGTACTCCAGGAGCGGAGACTGGGCCGCACCATTCTCAAAACTTACAGGACAACTGTCGATATCGATTCTCTGGTACCTAACGATAAACAACCCAGACTTGGGCCCAAGAAGGACGAGGAGTTGCAAAGGCAAATCGAAGCCAATGAAGGCATATTCGAACCTTTGCTAGTTGAGCCTCATCCAGATTTGCCGGGCAAGTTTCGGATCATTGATGGGGACCGACGATGGACAAACTCGAGAGTCTTAGTCGACGACTATAAGAAGAACCATTTTCGCCAGATTCCGGTCGAAGTCACAGACCGTCCACTAACTGACGAGGAGAGGCTCCGGGTCTGGATATACATCCATAGGCAGAGGAAGGAATGGGACGCTAAAGAGAAGGAGATGGTCGCGTACAGCTTGGTGAATATTGTTGGCAGAGCCAGCTCTGCAAACATTTTGGGCATCACCGTGCGCGAACTCGATAAGCTCGTCGAGATCTACGAACTCTCAGAAAAACTCACTAATATTGCTGAGCCCGGCGCATCTATTACCTGGGCGAGAGAAATCAAGAATCTGAATAAGAATCTTTTGACGCCAACGGTGCTTGACACGATCATCCGAAGAGTCAATGAGAAGGAGATTACCAACTCGAAAGATATTCGCAAGCTCCGTCAGATTCTTAAAGATCCGATTGCGCGCGATCAATTCCTGGCCCAGGAAGGGAGTATAGATGCTTCCTTCAAGAAACTGAGTCCGGCGCCGAGGAAGAAAGCACAGGGCTTGCTCGGAGAGATTGAGGAACTCAGTCAAGCCTTGCAGAGGCACCCTTGGACATCCCTTGCCAAGCTAAAGGAAGACCCTCAGGCTATAAGGAAAATCGAGGAGGCCGAAAAGCTTTTGAGGGATTTAAAGAAAACGCTGTCCAGTTAATGCTCAGCAGCGCATCAACCTTTCGAAGAGGAGTAGGACATGGCGACTTTACCTTACGTCACATCACCCGGAAATATAGATAGGGCACTTCGCGGCATAAAATCCGCGTCAACACCAGAACGAGTCACCCAAGATTTCGTGAAAACAATATTGCAGATACCAGGCGGTTCTGGAAATCAGATCGCTTCGTTTCTAAAGAAGATTGGGTTTGCGAATCAAGACGGCACGCCATCCGACATATACAAGAAGTTCAGAAATTCGGCGACCGCTGGAAAGGCCGCCGCGGACGCTCTCAAGATTGGGTACGCTGATCTATACACGCGAAATGAATTCATTCATCAACTTTCGGATGAAGAGCTCAAAGGCTTGATTATTGAGGAGACGGGACAAAGTGAAGACTCAAGTGTACCTGGTCTTATCCTTTCATCGATTAAGGCGCTCAAGAAGTTTGCTGACTTTGGTGCAGCAGAGGTTGAAGAGGTATCCGACGAAATACCTGTCTCTCAGCTTCCGGTCCCTATTGGCGCGCCTTCGGTAGAGGACGGACGTATGTTGGGTTTGAACCTTGCTTACACAATTAACCTCAATCTTCCAGCTACCGCCGACATTGCAGTTTTTAATGCCATTTTTAAGAGCTTGAAAGAGAATCTCCTGAAGGACACCTATGCAAGATAAAGTGGCAGACCTCATTCGCTCTTTTGGCATGTCTGGGTTCCTGGTCACAGAGGAACTGAAAAGCCTTGAGCAACGATACGATGTTGAGCTTGGTCACACGACGCGAGCCTATGCAGAAGACCAAACCGATTACTATCCGCAGTTTGAGCATAGCGTCCGCTCCGAGGCCGCTGACATGTCTAGCCACTATGAGCTGTTTTATTGCCTAGAAACCTCCATACGCAAGCTGATATCCGAGGCCCTCGCGGAGACTGAGGGATCTAACTGGTGGGGCAGTGGTCGAGTTCCTTCGAACGTTGCTACTGAGGTGAATGGCCGGATTCAGCGAGAACTCGATAGTGGAATGACGCGCAGATCCGATGACCAGATTGACTACACAACCTTTGGCGAGTTGTCTGTTATCATCACGTCAAACTGGGATCTATTTGGGACGATTTTCACCAGTCGTCGGGCGGTGGAAAAAGTCATGAGCAGTCTCAACCTGCTGCGCGGACCAATCGCACATTGCTGTCCGATAAGTGAAGATGAAGTTCTGCGCTTGCGCCTAGCCGTAAAAGATTGGTTCCGAATAATTGGTTAGCCCTACCTCAACAATGATTTCGAATTCTCGGAGAATCTGTGTATCGAACGGTAACTCTTGGAAGCCGCCAAGTCCTAAACAGGTTCCAGAATGAGGCTCAGTCCCCTCTCAGAGCAGAATAGACCGTCATCCGATAACGTGGCATTGATGTCCTGGTCAGACAGGCGTCGCGCCATTTGGAAAGCGGGTGTCACGCCGCCCGCACCGGCACATAATGAACGTTATCGTACGCCCGACGATGGGTAGATTTTCACGGCCTCGTCTGCCTCACTTCGTTGCCGGTCGATGCCAGCCTTCATCCGGGCAGAAGGATCACTATCACTCGGTCGCTCGTTGAGCCGCGCTCAGCAAACAGCGAGCCGCGCGTAGCTACGAGGAGGGTCGCGGTCGGCAGAATAGAAATAAAGTTGGTCAATAAAGTGGGCAGACAAGATACAGCCTCAAAATCGAATTCGATTCCCCCGTAAACGCTTTGCTATCAGTAACCTTGTAATCAGGAAAATAAATAAAGAAAACTGGGCAAACTGGGATTTGGCGGAAGAGGTCTGCACTCAGTTACTTGCGGCCTTATGTTGCACGCTATTTTGTATCGCGTGAAGTGGTCAAAATAAAGTTCCTTGATGCCAGATTAGCCGAAGAATTCCGGACCACTTGACTCGGAGAGGAGGCGCACCGTTGGATGAACGTTTGGGCGAATCGATTCGCTTATTCATTGACTTGCGATTCCGACCGGTCTCAGTGAAGAAAGGACCTACATCGACTACGCGCTCCGAAGGGAGAGCGAGTCGTAGCCTTCAGTACACCTGGGCGACGGCGCGTCATCTCAAACTGATAAAGCGGGGCGAACTCAATAAAGCAGACAGATAAAGTGGGCAGACAAGATAGAGGCTGAAAAACGGATTCAATGTAGCCGCAAGCTCTTTGCCATCAATAGCTTTGTCATAAAGCAAATTCAATCAAAAAACTTTGGCAAATAAGGATTGCGAAGAAACGCTTTGCCATCAACAATTGTGGATTTATTTAGCGCCCGGAAACAACAAAAGAGACAAGGCCGTTTTGAATGGCAGAGGTGTTAGGTTTGGGTGTTGCGTTTTACAACTCGGGTGGTCCGTGCGCCAGAGTTTTGGCTTTGCATTCCTCAAGGTTGGGCTGCTTTCCTAGCGGTTTTTCACTTTCCCTCCGACATGTCGGTTTTGGCACGTTCCTTGTAATGGTCGAGTTCTACCATGATCGACCAAAACTTAGACCTGAAAGAGAAGCTCGCCAGCGTAATCAATCGTGCGACTCAGGATGCGGTCGCGTTACTTCTAACACAGCGCGAGATCGAGAAACCTTCGGCGGAGCCGACGCCTGAATGGATGACTGCGAGCCAGCTCGCTCGTTACTGGCAGCTCGTCAACGCGAACGGAGAACCCACGACTGCCGGGATCATGAAGTGGGCCCGACGCTCAGAGAATGAACATCCCTTGCCACATGCCTACATGGGTGACCTCTTGCGATTCCATCGGACAGAAGTCGACTTGTGGGCACGTGAAGAAGCCGAGAGGCGACGGGTTCAAAACGAACAGCGGCGACTCAGGATCGCGTAGCGCCTCGCTGAAAAATCAGCGTGACAGCAAACACCTTCGGATTTAGAATCGAGCCACTTTGACGGCTGCGATTCCTTAACCGAAGGAGGAGCAGTCGAATGGCAATTTACAAACGTTACAAAGGAAGGAGACTCAAGCGCTCGGATCGCGATTGGGACAACGGAACCTGGTGGATCGAATTTAGTCTGCGAGGAAACTACGTCCATCAATCAATTCCCGGCGCTCGAACTCAGGCTCAAGCCGAACGAGCCGAGAACCAGATCAGAGAAGCGATCTACGAACGGAGATACGATCCGGGCAAGAAACTCTTCTCTGAGTTTGTCGATGAAACGTTCTTACCATGGTCTAAGGCGAACAAGCGCAGTCATCGAGAGGATGAACAACGCTCGGTTACGCTCAAAGACTTCTTTGGTGAGAATCATCTGCGGGACATCAAGCCAATGCTGATCGAGA
>JBPCLZ010000059.1:0-3619 GCA_051002775.1 Pyrinomonadaceae bacterium
GATCGTGAAGCGGCAACCGGCGAAGCGGCCGGCGCGGCTGCCAGTCCTACCCAGAAGATCACATACATGGTCGGTAAGTGGCAGATCATGCGGCTGCTCGGGAGATATCGCGACAAGCAGGGCGCTAACTTTCGCCTGGGCCAGTTTCACGACGATCTAATCACGAATGGCAGCCTGCCGCTGTCGATTGTTGAGTGGATTCTGCTGGACGATTCGACGTCGCTTGATCAGGCACTGAAGTAGCATAGACTTCAGTCTGTGCTTCTTTCGCTAGAGGCACGAATGAGGTCGTGCGACCGGTTTATTTTGCGGAAGGAGTGAAGGGTTAGAAGCACAGACTCCAGCCTGGGCTCCTTTGACCAACCAAACACAGACTAAAGTCTGTGCTACTCACTTCGGGCAAGGAATAGAAGTCACGCCCAAAACCTCTCTCATCCAGCAAATCGTTGCCGCGGGTTTCTCTTCCTGCGGCACATGACCGCATTCGTTGATTGTATCCAAACGCGAACCCTTAATCGCCGCGTTCAGCATCTTGCCAATCTCCAGCGGGATAACCTCATCGTTCAACCCCCACAAGATAAAGGTAGGCACATTGATGCTCGGGTACTGCTCAGTTATCTTGTTGATGTCCTTGGGAATCGCTCCCTTTGCTATCTGAAGCAACGCGTTCCGTCCCCCGCGTGCGCCTATCGGGGCGGCATAGGCAGCGATTTGTTCCCTGGTAATCAAGCGATTATCGTAATATGCATTTTTCAGTACCGTGTCGGCGGCTTCCGACGGTGTCAATATTTTGAGGGCCAACCATCCCAGCAGCGGCGTTCTCAGCAACTTCAGGTACCAGGGTAGCAACTTGTCGTAGCCGCCACTGTCAAGCAGGATTAATTTCGTCAGCACATTGGATTTCTGTTCGAGCAGTTTGAGAGTAACTAAGAGAGAGACAGCGCCACCATACGAATTGCCTGCCAGCGTCAAGTTCTTTAGGTTTTGCTCCTGAATAAACTGTAAGACGAGATCGCGCTGCGTCTTGATCGAGTAATTTTTGTTGCGAGGCTTGTCTGAATTGCCGGAGCCCTTAAGGTCAATCAGAATAATCTGATAACCGGGAAATGTGTTCTTCTCCTTCACGAACTCGCGCCACGTATACATGCTGGCGCCGAGCCCATGAATTGCAAGCAACGGCTGTCCAGTTCCGTAGATGGCATAATAGAGTCCACTCTTAGTACAGCCTGATTTGTCTGGCGTGGGCATGGGCGCCGGGGTGTCACCGCATTTTGCGAACGTAGACGCGCAAAAGAATAACGACAGCACCGCAGCAACAAAGACTAATGTAATTGGAAATGAAGAGTTGGTTGAGGTCATGGCCGGAATGATAAGCCGCAATTGACTATTCGTCACTAAAAATGAGGTAAGCCCTGCCTGGCGACACTCAAACCAAGCTGTGAAGTTGGCCTTGTCAGCCCTCACGCGTATCATTTGCTCAAAGCAATGTCCGGCATTCTCAAAGATTCCTACAACCGCCCGATTCGCGACCTGCGCGTGTCGTTGACCGACCGCTGCAATTTCCGTTGTTTTTATTGCCTGCCGCACGGCGAGCCGCCAATTGCGCCCAAAGAGCAGATGCTTTCCTACGAAGAGATTGAGTACGTCTGCGATATTTTCGTCGAATTGGGGATTGAGAAAATCAGACTGACGGGCGGGGAGCCAATGATGCGCCGCGACATCGAGACGATTATTGAGAAGCTCGCGGCACTTAAGTCAAGAGGGCTGCAAGATCTCGCACTTACCACCAATGGTTATTTTTTACCAGACCGCGCTCAAGCTTTGAAAGATGCCGGCATGGATCGCATCACCATTAGTCTCGACAGTTTGAAGCCGGAGACCTTCAAACAAATGACTGGCGTCGATGTGTTGGATCGCGTGCTGGCGGGAATTGACGCTGCGAAATCAGCTGGGCTGCAGCCAATCAAAATAAACGCCGTGATCGTGCGCGGTCACAACGAAGACGAGGTGGCTGACTTTGCGGCCTTTGCGCGCGAGCACGACATCAAGATGCGCTTCATTGAATTCATGCCGCTGGACTCAGGACATGACTGGTCCCGTGAGGACGTTGTATCAGGCCGGGAGATTTACGAACGCATCAATGAGCGTTTTCCGCTTACGCCGTTGGACGTTTTTCGCGGCTCGGAAACTTCTTCGCGTTATCGTTTTGCAGACGGCGCGCCAGGAGAAGTAGGGATCATTGCACCCGTTACGGAGCCTTTCTGCGGCGCCTGCTCGCGCATTCGACTGACTGCCGACGGGCAAATTCGCACCTGCCTGTTTTCAACTATCGAGCATTCACTACGCGATGTGGTCCGCACCGGCGCCAGCCGGGCTGAAATCATCGACTTCATTGCAGGCGTGGTGCTGAAGAAAGAGCCGCGCCACTACATCAACGATGAGACGTTTGTTGCACCATCGCGTTCGATGAGTTTTATCGGTGGCTAAGTACGACGCTGCTCGCGTTTGTCAGGATTGAACGGCCGACCGTCCAGTCTCCTGCATCGCTTTAATATCATCCAACAACACCCGCTCATGTCCCTCCGGCTTAACCTTAAAATAGGTTTTTCGCAATACACCATTAGGACCGATGACGAAAGAAGTTCGGTCCCAATACATCGTGCCCTTGTAGTCGCTTTGGCCAACGCCCGCGGCCTCAAGCAGCTCATGATTAGGATCGGCGAGTAAATCGATGGTGAAGGCAAACTTATTGCAGAAGTCTTTGTGTGAAGCTACGTCGTCCGCGCTGACACCTGCTACCGCGATGCCGGCCTCATCAAACTCCTGTTTCGAAGCGGTAAAAGATTTTCCCTGTATTGTGCAGCCGGGCGTGTCGTCTTTCGGATAGACGTAAAGCACTAACCACTTCCCGGCGTAATCATCGAGTGTGACGGCCTTGCCGTCCTGGTTCTGTAAACTAAAACCCGGAAATCGTTTTCCAACTTCTGCTGCCATGTAGTTTTTCCTTTCATTTCCACCTGAACAAGATCGAATTATCCGTTGCTCGTCGAGTTTATCGCAAATAGGATTACCGCAGGTAACGCCTTGGTTTGAAAGGGCTTTAGTTTCGGAGGGCGTTAAACTCAATTCAGAGCCCGTAGCAGTGATTGGAGTCTTTAGAAAAACAGCCTTGAAATTTCCGTAGCAGAGAATTCGGGATGCAAGCCTTACGATTTTCCGATCGCCAGAGTAAGTCTGACTGCAGCAGGACAATTAAGAATCCCGTTTATCTTCCATTTCCCCCGAAAGCCCTTGCCTGCAAAAGTGGATTCGGCCTCGTCCATCTCGGCGTCGCCTTCCAGCAGTTCATAACCGGCGGCTGGCAGCTTGCTTTGAAAGAAGCCAGCAGCCTCCTTGAAACGCATGGGAATAGCACCGCTGATTGTCGTACTGTTTGTCTGCGAACGCTGGCTGGAAGTGATTACTGTTCCCGCGGGCAGAGGAAAGTCAGTCGGGAAGTCGGAAGGCAAGCTAACTGCTGCGGTCACATTGGCGCATGGCGGCAAGCTGTCTGCTTGTGTCGTGGCCACCGGATTCTTTGTTCCTCCGCAGCCAGCGCAAAGCGCCATAAAAATCAAAA
>JBPCLZ010000060.1:0-5844 GCA_051002775.1 Pyrinomonadaceae bacterium
ATGGTTTGTTGTCGCGCATGAAAATCAACCGCGCAGTATACTGTCATTGGGCACCTCCTTTGTGATTACAAACCCACAGCCATGAGTCTAACTCAAGGCGGGAGGTGCCTGTTTCATGACATCAAAGGACGCACAGAGAACAGAAGCTGGAAGGATGTAGTAGTAGCGTTCATTGACACAAAAAACGCTTGCGGCAAGAATGTTCACATGCTTTCTGACTTCGCAGAAACAGTAAAAGCGGGCACGCGCGAGGCACGTTTGCTCGCGTCCATCAATTGGGACCACCTGCCGCGGCATGTAGCGATCATCATGGACGGCAACGGGCGCTGGGCCGCACAACGCAGTCAGCCGCGCATCTTCGGTCATCGCGCTGGGGTGGAAGCTGTACGAGCAGCAGTGGATACGGGCGCGCGTCTGGGACTCGGCGCGTTAACGCTATATGCGTTCTCGACGGAGAACTGGAAACGCCCGCGTTACGAGATTGACGCTCTGATGCGCATGTTGCGGCGTTACCTGCGAATCGAGCTGGATGAGATTGATAAGCAAAACATTCGCTTCCAAACAATCGGACGCACTGGCGCGCTGGCGAAAAACGTGCGCAGCGAAATTGAAAAGGCAACTGAGCGTACTGCTAAGAATACGGGAATGATTTTGGCCGTGGCTTTGAACTACGGCGGCCGCGCTGAAATTGTCGACGCCTCCCGGGCAGCCGTGCGCCGGTTATTGGACGAGGGAAATGCGCCGGACGAGCTAACTGAAGAGCGCATCACAAACGAGCTTTACACGCGCACGATGCCGGATTTGGATTTGCTTGTGCGCACGAGCGGGGAACTGCGCATTTCAAATTTTCTGTTGTGGCAGGCTGCGTACAGCGAGATCTATGTTACAGAAACGCTTTGGCCGGATTTCCGGCGCGTGCATTTGCTGGAAGCGATAGTTGACTATCAGCGGCGTGACCGGCGGTTTGGAGGGTTGAAGCTCGTCGCCAACTCGAAGTAAGTGCTGCTGTTACTTGATCGGTTCTGATGAATGAAAAATCTTCTTCTTAGTCCCTACTAGAATCTGAATGCAACGAATCATCACGGCTGCAATCCTCCTTCCATTTCTTATAGCCTCGATATTGGTCCCCTGGCTGCAACTTCTGTTTGTGGCGCTGGCAGCCGCTGCCATGGTTCTCGCGCTTTACGAGTTTTATGTGCTTGCGCGCAAGCGCGACATGAAGCCGGATATTGGGGCTGGCTTTCTCGGCGCGGCCGCCCTCTTTACCATTTTTTACTTTGCTGAGCCGGGTCGCGACTTCGATTTTTTACTTATTCAGTTAACCCTACTCGTGTTCACCGGTGGAGTTTTGATTGCGGCAACACTTCGCGGCGCCCCTTTTGACAGAATAATCGCCTCATCAGGAGCCACAATCCTGGGCGTGTTATACATCGTTCTGCTTGGCGGGCATTTGGTGGCCGTGCGCATGGGTTTTGAACAGAAACTTTCAGCCCATCTCTTGTCTTTCTTTTTTCTGGTGCTCATGGGCGCAGATATAGCCGCGTATTACACGGGACGTGCCATCGGAAGGCACAAACTCGCGCCAAAGATCAGCCCCGGAAAAACCTGGGAAGGTGCCGCTGGCGGAATGGTAGCTGCTCTGGCGTTGGCCACCGCGTCGCATTTCTGGTTCTTCCGTGAGCTTCCTTTGAAATGGGCGCTGCTCCTCGCAGCAGTAATGATGATTCTCGGAGTGTTGGGTGACCTGTCGGAAAGCGCGCTAAAACGCAGCGCCGGCGCAAAAGATGCCGCCAAATTATTACCCGGTCACGGCGGCATGCTTGACCGTTTAGATAGCTTGCTCTTCAACGCGCCGCTCATCTACTATTTTGCGCGCCTGTATTTTGGCAGTAATCGTTTTTAGTGGCACATACTTTAGTCTGTGCTCTTTACGCACACACAGACTGAGGAAGGGCGGAACACCTGGTTGTATGTGCGTGGTTGCATCCCCCTCCCTTTGGGAGGGTTTAGGGGAGGGTGCGAAGCTGGCGCGCCGTACAGGCCCTCTCCTCAACCCTCTCCAAAGGGAGAGGGTGGAAAGCCTTCAAACCTTAAAGTGTGTGCCACGGGTAACGATCGCAAACTAACAGTTTGCTTTACAAGCTATGACGACGAAAAAGACAATCATCATCGTTGTATCTATCGTAGTCGTCCTCGGGTTCATAGTCGTCCTTTTTGTCGGCGGCATCGTGGGTGCGGTGTTTTATAGTATTGGCAATAGCGAAGCTGCAAACGTGTCTAAGGGATTTCTAAGGAGTAACGAACAACTAAAGCGGGACATAGGCGAAGTGAAAGACTTTGGCAGTTTCATAACCGGAAACATCAACATCAAAAATGGCGACGGCACAGCGGAACTAAGTCTCAAGGTTGTAGGCGAACGAAAAACGGTGAACGCTTCCGTGGAGCTAATGTATCGCAGCGGACACCAATGGCGAGTGACTGCGGCTTCCTACAAGGGCGAAGCCGGTCAAACCATCGACCTTCTCAACCCCTACGAATCTCATAAACGTCTTTCTGCAAAGCAAACTGTTAGTTCGGTCGTAGGAGTAACTATTCTTGGTGAATTGGGATCGTTTCGCTTCCGCACCAACGCAAACTAACAGTTTGCTTTACTTAAGAAACTCATCCCCCGGATGGCGGCATAACAAATGACAGCTAGAGGCGTTGCCATACTCGGCTCCACCGGCTCGATTGGTCGCAATACGCTGCGTGTAATCGAGTCGCTGAGCAGCGCGCAGTTTCGCGTCGTCGCGCTTGGAGCCGGACACAACGTCGAAATGCTCGCCGATCAGATCGCGACACATTTGCCGGAACTGGTTTCGGTCGATAGTGAAGAAGCGGCGCACGAGCTGCGCGCCAAACTGTTCGAACGCGATATCGACTTGCCTCGCATCATCATCGGCGAAGCCGGCCTTATTGAAGTCGCCACCCACGCCCTGGCCGATTGCGTTGTTTCTGCAACTGTCGGCGCGGTTGGCTTTGTCCCGACTTTGCGCGCGCTGGAGGCGGGAAAGCGTGTCGCACTCGCCAACAAAGAAACGCTGGTGATGGCGGGCGAACTTATGACCAGGGCAGCGCGCGCTTCAGGCGCCGAGCTGTTGCCGGTTGATTCGGAACATAATGCGTTGCATCAATGCCTGCGCGGAGAGAAACGTTCCGAAGTAAGGCGAATAATACTTACCGCATCGGGCGGACCTTTTCGCACTGCGACTAAACGCGCCATGGAGTCCGCAACGGTGTCCGAAGCGCTACAGCATCCCACCTGGAGCATGGGAGCGAAAATCACGATCGACTCAGCCACCTTGATGAATAAGGGACTGGAAGTGATCGAGGCGCACTGGCTGTTCGGGTTTGCCTGGGACGAGATCGCGATCGTGGTTCATCCCGAGTCTGTGGTCCATTCGATGATCGAACTAATTGATGGCTCAGTGATCGCGCAGATGGGCATCACCGACATGAGGCATGCGATCCAGTATGCATTGACGTATCCCGAGCGTCATTCGTGTGAATTGCCGGCGCTTGATTTGACGGCCCTTTCTGCCCTCCACTTCGAGCCTCCCGATTCCGATCGTTTCCCCAGCATTGCTCTCGCCTATCGGGCCCTGCGCGAAGGAGGCACCTTGCCGGCGGCGATGAACGCCGCTAATGAAGAAGCGGTGCGCGCTTTCATTGAGGAACGGATTTCCCTGACAGACATACCAATCGTTATCGAAGGTGTTATGAACAGCCACAAGAATCAGCCTGCTACCGAGCTTGACACCATTCTCGACGCGGATCGAAATGCGAGGGCCTCCGCCGCCAATGAAATAGCGAGCCTCACAAAGACCGCACCCCTACTCGCCGAAAAGTGACGGGATTTTGCGCACCAGTTTCCATGCTGCTTTAAGATGCAACCGGCGGGTTCTGCTCTGAACTACTGCCCTTGATTCCGATTAAAGACGGTTTGACGCTGTCTCCGCTCGCCGCTACACTCAATTACGGCAACGTGAGATTCAGTCTGAGAGCTGAACCGGCGGCATTTATTACTGAAATGCAACAAAGAGATTTTGATTGATGAGCTATCTGATATATCCATTGGCATTTATTTTTATTCTCGGCTCGGCCGTTGTTATCCATGAATTTGGCCACTTCATCGTCGCCAAGCTGTTCAAGATCCGCGTCGAGACTTTTTCGGTGGGCTTTGGTCCCCGGTTGTTTGGCAAAAAGTGGGGCCATACCGATTATCGCGTCTCGGCGATACCGTTGGGTGGTTATGTAAAACTGGGTGGCGACGAATCTAACGCTCCGATCGAAGGAGAAGGCGCGGCAGATATTCCAACCGCGGAAAGATTCGACCTCCGCCCGCGCTGGCAACGCATCCTGGTTGCGCTTGCTGGTCCGGTGATGAACGTCCTAACGGCGCTCGCGATTCCGTTCGCAGGCGCATTGATGTATGGCGTTCCCGCGTCGCCCGCTCCAGTAGTTAGTAGCATTGTGGGCGGCGGTGCAGCCGAGGTGGCCGGATTGCAACGCGGCGATCGCATCGTTGCTTTCAACGGAATTGACAATCCCAAGTGGGACACGATTCGGGGCGATGCGCTGTTGTCGCCTGGGCAACCGCTGCCGGTTGTGGTGGAACGCAACGGTCAACGTCAGCAACTGACCATCACACCAAGAGCACACGTAGAAGACGGCGAGACGGCCGGGTTCCTGGATTTTATTCCCGATTACGGCGACCTGCCCGTGTTGGTACGCGAAGTTGAGCCGAACACGCCAGCGGCAGAAGCCGGCTTGCAAGCTGGCGATCGCGTGTTGTCAGTATCTGGTCAGCCCGTGCATAGCGCTGAACAGGTCACGCAGTTCATACGCGATCATAAAGGCCAGCCGATCACGCTAACTGTTAATCGTGACGGTCGTGAGGTAAACATTACAGCTACTGCGCGAAAACTTTCCGACGGCCGAGAGCGCCTCGGTTTTAAGCCCGACGAGGAAATCCCATTGCACAAGGCCGGGATCGCGACAGCCGGGGCTTATGCGGTCGGTACCAATCTGGAAATCCTACGGTTGACCGGGAAGGCGTTGGGGCAGTTTTTTACCGGGCAACGTTCGGCGCGCAACACCCTGTCGGGGCCCGTCGGGATTTACAAAGCAGCTGGCTCGGCGGTTGAGAGATTTGGTTGGGGCGGCTTTTTTACAACGTTGGCCTTCCTGAGCCTGAATCTGGGCATCTTCAATCTGCTCCCCATTCCGGTGCTGGATGGCGGTGCGATATTCCTGCTTTTGATTGAAGGTGCGTTGGCGGTGGTCGGGTTGAAACTTTCAATGCGGGTGCGCGAAAGAATCCAGCAGGTAGGATTTGTAATGGTGATTCTCCTGATGGTGTTTGTGATCACCAACGATTTTTTGAAACAGCTGGCGGGGTAACGGCAATCAGCCGGCGGCGACGACGCCAGGGAAATAGTTTCGAGTTCCGCGTTTCGAGTTTCGAGTCAAAGAAGCACAACTCGATACCCAAACCCGGAACCCGAAACTCGGAACTCGAAACTGATTAATTATGCGAAAGTCGAAGGCAGTTCAAGTTAAGCATCTTCAGATTGGCGGCGGCGCGCCGGTGGTCATTCAGTCAATGACCAAGACGGATACCGCGAACGTGGGCGAGACGGTAGCGCAGATCGAAGAGATGGTAAGCGCCGGGTGCGAGATTGTGCGCCTGGCTGTTCCCGATAACGATGCCGCGATAGCTCTGAAAGAGATTCGCAAGCGCGTGCCGGACGTACCGCTGGTTGCGGACATTCACTTCCATTACAAGCTGGCGCTGCTGGCGCT
>JBPCLZ010000061.1:0-3443 GCA_051002775.1 Pyrinomonadaceae bacterium
AGTAGTTTCAATAAACGTGCGATCACACTAGCACAACGGAGAAAGCAAACTACGGTGACGCCCTGGAAAAAGCGGACGGCACTGTTCAGCGTAGTGTGCCCTTTTTCCTCTTGACCCGCCTTATAGATGGCCTTCAGCTGCGGCGCGCGATCAGCATCCAAGCTGAAGGAATAAGATTACTTGAGAAGCATGCTGCCGCGCCGTCAGCTGCAAGGCTTTGTTGGATGGCGTCTCACGAGGGCAGATCGCTAGGGCATAAACTGCCAGCTATCTTTGGGCGCGCGACTCGACACCCTCCAGCCAACTTTGGGCTTAATTTCTTCTCCATTGTCTTTGGAGCTCGCTAGGACCACCGAAGCTTCCGACATATGCTCCTGAACGCTTGTCACCTCCAGAACCATGAAATGCTTCCCCGGTCGAGACAGGTAGAACTTCATTTCCGGAACTACACCTTTAGCCTTGCCAACATTCAAGAATACTCTTGGATACCATTTTGCGACCTTCGGGCCGAATCCAGAAATAGCTCCAGTAATTGGCTTCATGCAAAGATACTGGGCATATACTGGGGGCACGTTCGGCAGCCCTTTTCTTTCCTTCTCGTAATCTTCGATTTTCATTAGGAATGATTCAACTTCCGAAACAGAACCAGAATTTGCCGCATAGACGAACTTGATCAATTTGTCGGACGGAATCAAAAAATGCTGCGCGCCCCATCTCACCGGGACGAACTCTGATGGGATTGTGAGGGAACCAGAGACATTCTCAGATAGCTGAGGGATTATCCTCAGAGAACCCGTGCTTAGTTCGGCGCGACCGTAATTGACGCGTGCCAACCATGGTCGAGAACAATTCTCCCACCACACTATGAATCCAGATGTTGAAGACCAGGCCAGATGGGTCGTGACGGTTGGCCCATCGAAAGACCTGTAACTTCCGGACCATTCATCATTGATGCTCTGCGACTCAAGCTTGATTGTTTCCCACCTACTTCTGACAAGCGCGATTAACTCTTCTGACAATTCCTCCTGCCTTGGAACATTCTGAGCTGCGCTAGGCCATGCCACGCTTAGCAAAACGATTAGGACGATGAGAAGGACAGGATTGCTTTGTGAGAATTGGTCGTTCATGGAATTACATTCTACTCTCAACCTTTGATACAACGAGCCATCCAACGCCGCCAATCAGCCGCCGCGCATACACCGCCGATACGGCCAAGTCTTGCGCATGAAAGCAACGCTGATCGCGGTCCTCGTTTGACAGGTACGCCTGTGCGTCAGTGGTCTCGCCGATTACTACAGCGTCACTAGATTCTGTGGGGAAAGCAGGCACTTGGTGCATCCAAGAGTCGATCCGCCTCACGTCCCCCCCCGGATTGAGGATGCGGCTCCATGACCCAATTCTGCGCATCGTAACGCTTGCCTCTTGCGCGTCTTTTAGCACGCTTTTCCGGATCAGCAGGTTCTGGCGCTACATAATCCGCAACAGGCAGTTGATCCTCTTCAGCACTTTGCTGCTTGGAAGATGTTGAACCGTCTTGTCTTGGTAGCGCCGCCAGTGTCGATAAAACTGTTATGGCAAGCACTGCTAAAAGCAGCGGTAAGATTTTCTTTTGTCTTTGCATATAGAAACGCTCCTTATAAAACTGATTGTTTGCTACAAGCGGTCTCATACATCGATGGGCGTCATGGCTTCGACTTGAGCCTGCTGCAGACGGATCTCCAGCACGGCCGCCATACCGCCCAGGCGCAACTGGCGTAAAGCATGCTCTAACTCAATCAGGTTCATTATGTTCTTGCTCCTTTGTTCTTTGATGGATCAGATCGCGGTACTGCACGAGTTCCCGGATCAGCGGATCGACCTGGTGCAAGCTGAGGGGAAGTTGGGGCTGACGATCGAGATAGCGACGTACAAAGTGGTACTCATGCACGCCCATTTCCAGAGCTGCCGAGCAGGCATCGTCGACCACTGCCGCACCGAACTTCTTAGCCAGCGAAAGCACGCCCAGGATGCGGCGCACCCCGACCTGTCCCTGGCGCCCGTGAATGGCTTGGCAAAGGGTACCGATGTTTGCGCCGGCGTGACCGGCGCGCGTCAGTAACTGATTGGTAGATAAGGGTGTGCGTGGCGGTCGGTCCTCTTCTTTGATCCGATGCCAGCCTCGTTTCTGGCGCAGATGCTCGCGCAGTAGCTGACCCGTTTTGGGATCGATGAGACGCACTTGAAAGGTGTCCCACTGCACCTGAACGCGCCGCCCGATCCAGCCCGGTGGCGCACCGTAGTAGGCAGCCTCCACTTCCACGCAACCGTCCAGATGCACAGTCCGTTCGCCGTATTGATAACTGCGGAAAGGTTCCAGCGGCAGCGGCAGCAAGTGTGGTTTTTCTTCGGCAAACATGGCGGCCACTTGCCGTTTAGTAGTGCCGTGGATGCGCGTGTCTGCCCAACGCGCTTCCCAGTGGTCCAAGTAAGCTTGTGCTTCCTCCAGACTCTCAAACCGTTGTCCTTTGAGCGGCGTTTTCTGGGCATGGCCGACGCCGGCTTCAACCTTACCTTTTCGATCTGGATCTCTCACCCGGCAAGGCATGGCGACCACGCCGTAGTGGGCCAGCAGATCGCGATAGAGCGGGTTGAGAGTGGGATCATAAATGTCCGGAGTGAGCACGCCCTCGCGTAGATTATCGAGGACCACAATGCGCACGCTGCCACCCAATCGGCGAAACGCTTTCTCGTGGAGCTCGGCCCAGACGCGTGAGCTAGACCGAAAGACCAGCAAGCGAACCGACTTGCGAGAGCGGTGACGATCACCGGGTGCGCTTGGGGTAGCTCAGCAGGGCGCAGCTTGTGCACGAACCGCTTGACGCTTTGGTAGCCTCGTTCAAAGCCGTGCTCAGTAACCAGGTCCTGCCAGATGGCCATCGCGTTGCGACCACGGTTCAGTCCCAACTCGATGACTTCGCGGTACGGCTCACAGTTGCTGACTGACCGCTTGCTGTTCAGCTTGTTATTGGAGTACGGGGTCGGCTCAGCGGGAAGATCTGGTGACCCGGAGTCGGTGGTCACCTCATTGGCCGGTTTTGGAAAGTCTGGGTCGGTAGTCGCCTGATTGGCCGGTTTTGCAGGGTTAGAGTCGGTGGTCACCTCGTTGGCCGGTTTTGCCGCTACCCGACGTCCCCAGCCGCCCCGTGGCCGCACATAGATCCCGGCCGCCTTGAGGTAAGCGCCGGCTGTTTCTCGCCGCACACCGGTGGCCTGCTCAATCCGCCGCAACGACCATCCCAGCCGTCCCAGTGCAAGAATCTGTTGTTTTTTTTCGTCGCTCAATACGTTGCTCATGCCGACGCAGGCTACAAGCCCGCGCGGCCTCGTCAACGTCCCTTAGCGACTGTTCTCATTGGCCGGTTTTGAGGTGACCACGTATGGCCGGTTTTGGGTGACCCCCGAGG
>JBPCLZ010000062.1:0-37000 GCA_051002775.1 Pyrinomonadaceae bacterium
CCGTCATCCCCGATACGCCCGCCGGCCAGCAACTCAAAGCCTGGCTGCGCGTCTTCTCGAGCGGCGACGACGCGGCGTTTATGCGCTTCATCAGCGAGCATTACAGCAAGGCCCTGCTCACCGAGAACGATGCCGCCTATCGCGCCGACCGAGCCGCTCGAACTTATCTCGACACGCGCGGCTTTAACACTCGCGATATTGAGAGATCTACTGACAACGAGGTCGTCGTTCTGGCCCAGTCATCGCTGACCGGCTTGTGGTTCCGCCTGACGATGAAGGTGGAGACCGCAAGCCCACACCTCATCGCCGAATACACTTCGCAGCGCATTCACCCGCCGGCAAAATTCCCAGTCAAAAGGTTGAGTCAGAAAGGGCTGGTCCACGAAATCAAAACGTTCATGGACCGCTTGGCCGCAGCGGACGCTTTTTCGGGAACCCTCCTGGTAGCTAGAGACGGCAAGCCGATTTTCAAAACAGTTCATGGCCTGGCCAGCAAGGCCTGGAACATTCCGAATCGGCTTGATACCAAGCTCGGCGTCGCCTCAGTCGGCAAGATGTTCACGGCCATCGCCATCGCGCAATTGGCTGAGCAAGGCAAACTGTCTTTCACCGACACGGTTGGCAAACACTTGCCTGACTATCCAAATAAGGAGGTCGCGCAAAAAGTCACCATCCATCATTTACTGACGCACAGCTCCGGGTTGGGCGACACCTACAGCGCAAAATACCATTGCCGCAAGGGTGTTCTCAGGCAGGTGAAGGATTGGTTACCACTGTTTATTGACGACCCTAAGCCTTTGGCTTTTGAGCCTGGCGCGCGTTGGCAGTACAGCAACCAGGGTTTCATTCTGCTCGGCGCAATCATCGAAAACGTTTCCGGGGAAAACTTCTTTGAATACATTCACAAACACATTTTTCAACCTGCGGGGATAGTCAATACTGATTACTACGAAGGTGACCGTGACATACCTAATCTCGCAATGGGCTACACCAACTTTGAAGATTTGGGCGAAGACAATTATCAATTTCACCTGGGAGAGCGCCGGAATGTTTCGCTTTATAACGGCGCGAGGGGTGGGCCAACCGGCGGCCTCTCCTCGACCCTCGATGACCTATTGCGTTTCACGAACGCACTGCGCGAAAACAAATTTGTGAGTGCAAAGATGGTTGACTTGCTGACGAGCAGTAAAATCCTGGCGCGCAAGTACGACGCAAACCAGACCTATTGGGGCTACGGCTTTGAATTGGAGAATATCGATGGGAAGCGCGTCATCGGGCACGGCGGCGGCGACTTTGGAGTCAGCAGCGCCGTTCGCTGGTATCCGGACTCCGGCAACTACACCGTCATCGTCCTATCAAACTATGATCGCGGCGGCATCATCACAATCTACAAGCTCGAGGAAATGATCCTGCAGCAAGCGGCGGCGGGAAAGTAGCAATTCCCTGGAGTGCGGCGGTCCGCGCCGCTTTGACCACCGGACGCACCACAACAACCCATCAACATGTGAATCGTCAGTCAGGCCAAAGCGCCTTCAGGCCGGCCCACTCCATGGAGAAGATGAGTGGAGTCCGATGCCCAAACTTTGGTGAAGCTGGATCACGGCTTGAGGCCCTTCATGATCTCTGCATGTGCGTTGAGGATGGCGGTGGTTTGTTCTGGCTTGGGTGCGAGGGACCAGTCGCCGTGGCCCCAAGTGCCGCCGAGGACGATGCCGTCGCGGCGCGGGAACATGTATTCGCCGCCGCCGAGATAACAGTAGTCAATCTCCGGTTGCGGCAGCAGTACTTCCAATTGGCCGCGCACCGGTTCCATTTGTTCATCATCAAACAAAGCTTTTGCGCCCAGGCCCGTGCAATTGAAGATGACTTGCTCGGGCAACCGCTTGAGCTCTTCACGGCTGCGAAATTCCTTCACTACTAACTTGCCGCCGGCAATATAAAAGTCACGGAGCAGCGCGTTGAGATAAACGGGCGGCTCGATCAGCATCGTGCTGAACTGCTTCACGTAAGGGAAGCCGAAATAATGATCCGGGTCGCGATGGATTGCTTTCGCCGGATAAAGATCGTCGCCGCCGGTGTGTTCGCGATTGAGTGACGCTTCATTGCGCAATAGTTCAAAGGTATCAATCCAGCTAACCCCATACTCCGGGCCGACGAGATCTTGAAAAGCGCGATTCGAAATGCGGCAGGCAAGGCGAAACTGTTCGGTGAACCTCGTGGTTGCGATGGTGTCATCAAAGACTGAAGTTGGCGACCAGAAACCGCCGGCGATGTTGGAAGTGGTTTCGGGCGGCAGGTCTTTCGCGTAGATGGTGACAGTGCCCTCGAAATAGCGTTGCAGCAGGCGCGCAGTTGAGAGTCCGTTGACGCCGCACCCGAGGACGGCGAAACGTATCTGCTTTGGTGGTCGGCGCGTGCGGCGACGCAAAGACCCGGTCGCTACTGCTCCCGGTTCCGTATTTGTGTGAATAAAGTCTCGAGCTAAATCGAGCGCTAGTGCTGCGGTGCCCCAGGAGAGCGTGATGCCGGCGCCGCCGTGGCCGTAGTTGTGGACCAGGAGTTTGTTCCCAACTCGTTCCGCTTCAACTCTAAATCCTTCAGGACGATAAGGCCTCAGTCCGACAACCTCACGAATCACACGGTCGCGAGCGACCTTGACCGGTGCAAGACGGCGCGCCGGATTCAACGCAGCGCTTAGACTATTGGCATCGAAGCCGTTCGCAACCGCATGCGACCGCGTCATCATCACCAGTGCGCTAGTGGCAAGCGCACCGCGCAGGAACCCCCGGCGATTGATGTCGATGTCGGACTTATTAATCATCGCGAGTATCGTAAATCGTAAATCGCTAATCGTAAATGGATAAGAACAGGGACCGGTGACAAGTCAAACGTGACAAGTGAGACATCAACGCAAGCGGGGGTAAACCACCCTTCCCGACCCTGAGACTATGGAGCTTGAGCAGTTCAGAGCTAAGTGATGGCTTCTGAGCTAGCGAAAGCACGCACGGTTGTTCTGATAAGTTGTTCTTATTCAGATCCGTCTCATCAGCGTAAATCCGGGGTCCAACCGCTACCTCGGGGTGGTACCTGACCTCATCGCGCAGATTGACGCTGCTTAGGCCGCGTCGGCTTTGGCTCTTGGTTTCCAGCGGAGGACGGGTTTGCGGGCGGCGGCGGCTTCGTCGAGGCGGCCGATGCGTGTGGTGTGCGGTGCGTTGAGAACTAATTCGGGATTGTCGACCGCCTCACGCGCGATCGAATGCATCGCCTCGATAAACTGATCCAATTCCTGGCGACCCACGGACTCGGTTGGCTCAATCAACATCGCACCCTGAACAATCAAGGGAAAATAGATCGTCATCGGATGAAAGCCGTAGTCGATCAAACGCTTGGCAATGTCGAGCGTGTGGACGCCCTTGCGCGTCTGGCGTTTGTCGGTGAAGACGACTTCGTGCATCGGCGGGTTGTTGTACGGCTTGTCGTAATCACTCGTTAATCCATGCGCAATGTAGCGGGCGTTGAGCACCGCAGCTTCAGTTGCCTCGCGCAAACCGTCGAACCCATGCGTTTGAATGTAAGCGAGCGCGCGCAGCATCATGCCGTAGTTGCCGAAAAAAGCTTTGACCCGGCCGATCGACTGGGGCTGGTCAAAATCCAGTTTTAAAACGGAGTTTCGAGTTTCGAGTTTCGAGTTTCGAGTTTGAGTTGCCGCACCGTCCGCTTCCGCTTTTATGATCCTCGGCACCGGAAGGAACGGTTCGAGCTCCTTAGTGCAGCAGCATGGGCCACAGCCCGGGCCACCGCCGCCGTGTGGAGTTGAAAATGTCTTGTGCAGGTTCAGGTGAATGATATCGACGCCCATGTCGCCCGGCCGCGCCACGCCAACCAGGGCATTCATATTCGCGCCGTCCATATAAACCAACCCGCCGGCGTCGTGAACGATGCGACAGATTTCCTGGATGTTCTTTTCAAATAGTCCCAACGTGTTTGGATTCGTCAACATCAGGCCAGCAACTTCTCCATGCGAACAAAGCTCACGCAGATGATCCAGATCTGTAAGACCTTCAGCGGTTGAACGAATTGTTTTGACTGAGAAGCCGGACAGATGTGCAGAAGCTGGATTGGTGCCGTGGGCGGAATCGGGAATAAGCATGGTGCGGCGTTTTGCAGAGCCTGCTTCGCCGTCGCGCGCGTCGATGAACGCGCGAATGATCATGACACCAGTCATCTCGCCGTGGGCGCCGGCCGCGGGCTGCAATGAAATTCCCGGCAAGCCTGTGATTTCGGCGAGATGCTGTTGCAGTTCGTAAATAACTGCGAGCGCGCCCTGTGCATCTTCAGCGTCGGTCAACGGATGTAGGCCCGCGAAACCCGGAATGCGTGCGACTTTCTCGTTCAGCCGCGAGTTGTATTTCATCGTGCACGATCCTAATGGATACATGCCCTGATCGATGGAATAGTTCCAGGTCGACATGCGCAGGAAGTGACGAATGACATCAACCTCGCTCACTTCCGGTACTCCTTCAAGATCGTCATCTCTTAAGAACTCTTTTGGTATGAGCTTCTCAATCGCTTGGTCTTCGACATCGAGTGGCGGCAGGCGATAGCCGATACGACCCGGCTGGGAGCGCTCGAAGATTAGAGCCTCGTTTGGATTAATGTGCGAAGTGACTTTTGTGATTTCAGGTTTCATCAAACTATTGCGACGCTGCACCCGCTAGCCCTTCAACCAGTGCATCGATATCGGCGCGCGAATTCATTTCCGTTACACAAACCAATAAGTCCTTTGGCCGGTCGTTGAAATAACGCGAGAGCGGCAGACCGCCGGTTATATTTCTCTCTTTCGCCAGCCGCGCCAGCAATTCTTTCGCGTTCCCTGACGCTCGCACAACAAACTCATTAAAGCGCGGCGCAGAGAAGGGCATTGAGAAACCCTCAAGCACTGAAATTTGTTTGGCGGCATATGCCGTCTTCTGTGCGCATTGCTGCGCTACTTCCTGCAGCCCGCGCCGTCCCATCGTCTCCAAATACACCGTTGCTGCAAGCGCGATCAGTCCTTCGTTGGTGCAGATATTGGAAGTGGCCTTCTCACGACGAATGTGTTGTTCGCGCGTAGCGAGCGTCAATACAAAGCCGCGACGGCCTTGCTTGTCATACGCTTCTCCGACTAAGCGGCCGGGAATCTGCCTCGCGTATTTCTCGCGCGTGGCGAAGAGTCCCACGTATGGACCACCAAAAGATAGTGGCACACCAAACGACTGGCCTTCAGCCACCACAATATCGGCGCCGCACGCGCCAGGCGATTTAAGTAAACCAAGCGAAATAGCTTCGGTAACAGCGACGATCAACAAAGCGCCGGCTGCATGCGCACGTTCCGCTAGAGCGGCGACGTCTTCGATACAGCCAAAGAAGTTAGGCGACTGCACCACCAGCGCGGCCGTCTTATCGTCCAGCAGTTCGCCTACGTCTGATGTTTGTCCCGTTGCTGGATCAAACTCCGCGCGCACCAGCTCGATGCCCGCGTGCTGCACATAAGTAGTAACGACGTCGAGATACTCAGGATGTATGGCGCCGCAGGCAATGACCTTCGTTCGCTTGGTAACGCGTTCAGCCATCAGTACCGCTTCCGCCAGCGCTGTCGAGCCGTCGTACATCGAAGCATTCGCTACTTCCAGACCGGTGAGTTGGCACACTAGCGTCTGAAATTCGAAGATGGCTTGTAGTGTCCCTTGTGAAATTTCAGGTTGGTAAGGCGTGTAAGCTGTAAAAAATTCTGAGCGCGAGATGATGTGATCGACGACCGTTGGAATGTAATGTTGATAAGCGCCGGCGCCGAGAAAACTTGTCCGCTTTGCCGCGCGATTCTGTTCAGCGAGCTTGTCAAACCCGGCCAGCAGTTCGATCTCAGACAGCGCGCCAGGCGTGTTGAGATTTCGGGATAAGCGTAAATCCTGCGGAATGGAATCAAATAGCTCGTCAGCCGAAACGAGGCCGACGTGTTGAAGCATTTCAGCCCGCTCTTCAGGCGAGTTGGGTATGTAGCGCAATTTTACTCCGTGTCGCCTTTCGTAAAATCTTCATACTCAGCGGCAGTGAGGAGACTATCAACTTCACCAGGCGCCGACAACTTCACGCGTATCATCCAGCCGTCGCCATAAGGGTCCGTGTTCACCTTTTCAGGTTCATCGGTGAGCGAATCGTTGACCCCTTCTATCTCGCCGGAAACAGGTGAGAAAACTTCAGAAACTGCTTTCACCGATTCCACCGAGCCAAACGACTCATTGGCGGCAAACTTTTCGCCAGCTTTGGGCAGCTCGACATAAACAACATCGCCCAATGAGTCCTGCGCGTAGTCAGTGATGCCGACACTCGCGATGTTGCCATCAACTCGAACCCACTCGTGGTCCTTGCTGTAGTGCAGGTCTTCCGGAACGTTCGCCATTGTTTCCTCCGCAACTAAGTTTCAATTTCAAGTTTGGAGTTTGAAGATTTACAGTTCGTGGATCTGAAAACTGACTACTATTTCTGTCGTTTATAAAACGGCGTCTTAACGATCTCGGCGCCGACCAATTTTCCGCGCACGTCGATCTGAATCGCCTGGCCCTCGTTTGCAAACTCGGTAGGCACATAACCCATGCCGATATTCTTTTTCAGATGAGGAGCCGGGCTGCCGGATGTAACTTTGCCAACCCGCTCGCCATTTATCAGCACATCCTGCTCATCGCGCGCGATGCCTCGTTCCTTCACTTCGAAACCTACGAGACGGCGGCGCACTCCTTCTTCCTTTTGTTTTGCCAACCGATCGCGTCCGATGAAGTCACCCTTATTCAACTTACAAATCCAACCGAGGTTTGCCTCGAGCAGCGTGGTCGTTTCGTCAATCTCGTGTCCGTAAAGAGCCATGCCGGCCTCAAGACGCAACGTATTGCGCGCAGCTAGGCCGCAGGGAAGCACGCCGTCATCCGATCCAAAATTTCCGGCGTCTAAAAGTTTCTGCCAGAGCCGCTCAGCCATGTTCGCTGCTGCGTAAATCTCAAAGCCGTCTTCCCCTGTGTATCCAGTGCGCGAGACGATCGCGTCAATGCCGTCAACAGTATCTTCGGTAAAGTGGTAATACTCGATGTCGGACAACGGCAAGTCCGTCAGCGGCTGCAGGATTTCGGGCGCGCGCGGTCCCTGTATCGCGAGCTGACAATAATCAGCGCTAGCATTTTTTAAATCGACATCCTCGTTTCGATGGTGCGACTTGATCCAGGCCCAATCCTTCTCAGTCGTGCCGGCATTGACGACCAGCAACAAGTGTTCACCGCCAAAGCGATAAACCAATAGATCGTCGATGACAGTGCCTTCGGGAGTTGTAAGGGCCGAGTACTGCGCCTGGCCGTCAACGAGTTTAGACACGTCATTCGAAGTAATGGAGTTTACGAAGGCGATCGCATCCGCACCGCGCACGTCGATCTCGCCCATGTGCGAAACATCAAACAAGCCGGCAGCTCGCCGCGTGCGGAGATGTTCCTCGACGGTTCCGGCCGGGTACTGCACCGGCATGTCCCAGCCGCCAAAATCGACCATGCGTCCACCGAGACTGCGATGAACAGCATTCAGCGGCGTGCGTTTGATCTCAGCGACAGCAGTCATGTGTCTTGTTCAGGCTGATTAGTCCAGCCGGATTCCATTCGAAACACTAATAATCAGGATGAATCGGCAAACTAACACGCGCGATGCGGTGCGTCAAGCAGGTGAAAACTGCGGTGGTGCTGCGGTAGTGTGTTGATAAAAAGCGACGGTTGTAAGGGAATGAGGTCAGTACCACCACGCGGTAGCGGGTGGGTCGTCGAGGAGCAGCAATAACGCCGATAGGATCTGGTTTTGCCCTGCGATTATGTCTCGAAGCAGACCCACCCGCTACCGCGTGGTGGTACTGACCTCACTGCCTAGCGTGGATCAATAGCGAGAATTGCTGGAAAGGAAATTTGATGCAACAGCGCAGGACTTCACCTCAGAAACTTCGTTCGCGAACATCAACCTTTTGCACCGTGAAGACCACGCGCATCGTATCCGGGCGGCGATCTAATGAGGCCGGAACGAAAGCAGTGCTCTGTCGCAACGCAACCTGGAAGTCGGCCAGCATTTGCCGATCGCGCGGAGCTTGTACCACGTCTGCTAACGAGGCCGTGCCATTGCTGAAAACATCTGCGACCACAATCATGTCATCCCCATCCTGGAACTCACCCGGTCGAGGCTGTGAATAGTTTCCAGTTAAGGTTGCCAGCGCGCCATCAGGATTAAGACTTGGCGATTGTTCAGCAAACGGCGCGCGCCGAGCAGAGAAATCTTCAGGTGTAACCGGCTGGGTCAGATCGTAAGGCGCTTTGGTTGTAACCGCCAGTACTGAATCGTTTTGCCTTGCAGCTTCCTGGAGCGCGACGAAGTGTGGTCGCAAACCTACGAGCATAGCGGTAAAGAGAATCACTGACGCAAACGACCCAACGCTGTAAGGCATTATGCGCGGTTCAATCCAATCTACTAACTGCCGGCTTAGCGTTGGCGTGGGAGATTGAATGCGCGCGGCTGCTTCGATCATCAACGCATCGTTTATTGTCGGCACCAGTGACATCGGGGGCAAAGGCCGCGCAAGTTGGCGCAGGCCATTTCTTATCGAGCGCAGGTCAACGAGGTCTCCACGGCATACTGGACAGGAATCGAGATGCGTCTCTACCGCAGCGCGCAGAGACTGAGGCAGCTCGTCGTCCACGAATTGCGATAGTAATCGTTTTGTTTCCTGACAGCTCATAAGCAAATTTCGAATTTCGGAATGCGGATTTCGGATTTATTTAATTCAGATGCGGCGCTCTTCAAATCCTCAACCCGCAATCCTCAATTCGCAATTCCTCTGGATGGCCGGCCGACCCCGGCTGTTGCATTAGATAAAAGCAACTAGGGCGTATTCTGTGGAGACAAGCAATTCCGACTTGGGCGATGCTGTAACGGGTGTTGCTGACCACGTTTCAATTCGCTTCGATCGTTAGTCGCTCTTTCCTCAGATTCGCTTTCTCACTTCGACCCATTTGGCACCGAGTTTTGTGAACCGGGGCGGGTCGACCATCCAATTTTGGAATTTCGGATTACGGATTTCGGAATGCGGATTCAACACCAAGTGTCCGCCGATCCGAAATCCAAATTTCGCAATCCGAAATTCTTACAAAGATCCTTCTAACTTCTTCCGCAGCTCCTGGCGCCCCCGCGCCAACCTTGATTTAACTGTGCCGACGCTTATTCCCAGCGTTGCAGCAATCTCTTGATAAGTAAATCCTTCGATGTCTCTCAGAATAACGGTCTCGCGATAAGCGAGAGCCAACCGTTGCAACGCCGCTCGCAAAGCTATTTCACGTTCGCGGGCCAGCGTTTGCTGTTCCGGGTTCTGCGACGGTTCCGCAAGTGTGCCGCTAATGCTTTGTCCGGACTCGCCATAGGTAGCGTCCAACGACACCGTCGCATCACGCCTGCGTCTACGCCACCAGCGCGACCGGTTGCGCGCCTGATTGATGGCAATCCGGTAGATCCAGGTCCGAACATCCGCCTCCCCGCGAAAACGATCGATGTTCTGGAAAGCCCGCAGGAAAGTCTCCTGCGTTAAGTCGCGAGCTTCCTCCCCGTTTTCGGTAAGGCGAAACAGCAGACCGTAGATTTCGCCAGAGCGTTGGGCGACCAGCTCTTCAAAGGCCGCCGCTTCTCGCCGCTTCAATCTCTCAATGAACTCGTGGTCAACCGAAGAGCGCAAACCGACAGGGGCTGCGATCGCAACCTGCTCCAGTTCCATTTGCCCGCCAAGGGCTATTGGCTCTCCGTAGCTCACTTGTTACCCCTGGGGCCGGAATCGGAGGAGCTGGTTCCTGCCCATTTACGGACAGTCGAGCGGTTAGACACCGCCCGTCCACTGTTTGTTCCCGTTCCGCAAATCATTGCATTTAATTGGATGCTGTTTTTGTTTTTCGCGTTTCGAATACTATAAAAGTGCCCTGCTTGACAAGTTTTCTGACCACCCACTAGAGTTACTGTTTCTCGAATCATACACCCCAAAGAACGCAGTTCACTCTGAGAACTTGCGAGAGAGAAATAAGTGGCAAAGTATAAAAAGAAGCGCGCGCGTGAACTGCAGCATGACAAATTCCGGGATACGGCAGGCAAGGTTTTTGACCGGGTAACTGATCGGCTAGAAGGCAAGGGCAAGGCCCTTCTCTACGGATTACTTGGCGCCATTCTGTTGGCGGTGCTGATTGGTTTCTGGTTGAACTGGCGTCAGCGAAAGGCAGATGAAGCGCAACGCGCGTTGGGCCGCGCTATTGCCATTGCCAGCGCGCCGGTTTCCAGCCCGCTGACCCCTCCACCGGTGGCCCCTACTGCCCCCACTTTTAGCAGCGAACAGGAACGAGCGCAGAAAGCGATTGAAGAGTTTGAGAAAGTCGCTGCCAAGTATGGCGATCCTTACCGTTCTGAAGCGCGATACTTCATTGCTGCAAATTTGCTCTACAGTGACCGCGAGAAGGGTGTAAGCCAACTAACGGAGATGAGCAAGAGCGACGTCCCCGAGGTTTCAATGTTGTCGACCTTTGCTTTGGCCCAGGCGAAAGAGGCCGACGGAAAACATGACGAGGCGGCGCAGTTATATATGCAGCTCGCACAAAAGAACAGCACCATAATCACTCCGGAAACCGCAAATTTGCGTCTGGCGTCCGTTTACGAAAAGCAGGGAAAGAAAAAGGAGGCCGTGGACCTTTTGTTCAATATCGTCGAGCCGTCACGTACGGCCAAAGACAGCGATGGTCGGGCGTTGCCCCCATCAGTCGCTGCCCGGGAAGCGAGTGACAAATTGCAAAAACTCGATCCCGATCGTTACGCCAAACTAACTCCTGAGGCGCCCACAGCAGACCTGCCGTTCTAGCGTCTGCCTCCCGGTGTTCCACCGTCCAGTTCTTGAAAGCAACACGAACAGCGGATGGACAACCTGACTCATTCCCTGGTTGGACTCGCTGCCGCCAAAGCCGGTTTGGAAAAACTTTCGCCCGGCGCCACCACACTCTGCCTGCTCGCCGCTAATGCCCCGGACGCCGATATTCTCACCCTGGTCAACGGGCGCTGGGTTTATCTGCAAAATCATCGCGGCATCACTCATTCGATTGTGGGAACCCTCGCGCTGGCGCTGGCGTTAGCGCTTGTCTTTCATGGTTCCGCTTTACTCATCGCTCGCCTGCGAAAGCGAAAGCCGGCCACTCGCCTGGGCGGACTGATAATTGCTTCGATCGTGGTAAGCGCCACCCACCCCTTGCTTGATTGGACCAACAACTATGGGGTGCGGTTGCTATTACCCTGGAACTCGCGTTGGTTCTATGGCGACCTGGTTTTCATCATGGATCCGGTGTTTTGGCTGGTCCTCGGCGGCGCGGTGTTTCTGGTAACCTCAAAAACCAAAACTCAGATTGTGATTTGGATTGCACTGGCAGTGTTACCCACTCTGTTGGTTTTCTTCGGTCCTACAGGTCGCGGTGGATTGTCGAACGCGACGCCCCTGCGCGTTATCTGGATATTGGTTCTGGTTGTCCTTGTAGTCTTGTATATGCGGCAGGCCGGATCGCGGTGGGGAATCAGGATACCGCGCATCGCGCTGGTAATAATCGCCTTTTATCTGGGAAGTTTATTTGCGATCCATGCAGTAGCGTTGCGCCGGCTTTCGGCGGTTGCTTCGAATTTCACCCGGGCAAGGAATGAGTTGGTCGTTGAGTTGGCGGCGATGCCAACACTTGCTAATCCATTACGCTGGTTATGCATCGTGGAAACTAAACGTGCGGCATATCGCTTTGAATTGAAACTCGGCGAGGCTGATTCTCAGCCCGCGAATGTTGTTAGCTATCAGAAACCTGACGCCTTTGCGTCGCCCGCAGTGACGCAAGCTTCGAAAGACTATCGCGCGCAAGTGTTTTTGGGTTTCGCGCGATTTCCAGTGGCACGGCTAACAGATCCCAACTGCACGGCGCAGACGCTCGTTCAGTTTGCGGACTTGCGCTACACTGAACCGGGCAGTAACCGCGGAACGTTTGCACTGGAAGTGCCGGTAGAGTGCAACACCACTGCTGAAAGCACTAAATGAACGAAGTCGATCAAATTGAGAGCTTGAATAGTCTGGCGGAAGTAGCGGGCCAGCGCGCACAACCGCGAAAGGCGTCGCGACTCGCCAGCGTGCGCGTGTCGCCCGGTTCCTATCTTGCGGCCGCGAGTGTCTTGACGTTTGCCTCGGCGCTGTTGCTGCGCTCGGAAAGAGACCTCGTTGCTCTTACAGTAATCGCCGTAGCCTGGCTTGTCATTCCCTTGCTGGCCTGGCGCGACCGAATCGAGTTTGACGGCAATGCTTTGTTACGCCGTGGATTTGCGCCGGCTTTGCTTCGCGTGCTGGGTATTGGGCCAAAGAAACTTCGCCTCGAACAGTTTGAAAGAGTTGAAACACAGGCGGTGCGAACCCTTAAAAGAGGGGGCAAGGTTCGTTATCGCTATCGCACCCAGGTGGTAGGCAAAAATGTTGAGTTCACTTTTGCGTCGGGCGGACAAAGCTATCGCAACATGGTGCGGCAGTTATTTCCTCTGGTTCACCAGGACAAAATGGATCTGCGAACGATAGAGCTGCGAGATTATTTGAGCGATCCGAAAGTGCTCGACGCCGAAGCGAGTGAACTGCAACTTGCCTCTGCCGATGTTCTCGAAAGTGCTACGCAGAACTTTAAACTTGGCGGCAAGAAACGTGGTGCCACAGGTGGACTTGAGAAAGAAGACGGGCTTTCTGCTTTAGAACCGGAACGCGCGCTTTTGTTGGGAGACCTGGGAAACAAGCTACGAATCGCCGGCCGCCTGGCTGAGGCGCGCGAAGCTTTTCGGCGTGCTCTTACAGCCCTACCAAATGATGGCCGGCTACTCTTTCAGTTTTCCCGTCTGCTGCGGTCTCAGGCAAGCAGCGCTCGGGACGCGAAATTGTTGCTGCGTTCGCGCGCCGCGTTGCGGCTGGCAGCGCAACGGGCTGGCGGCGAATCGGTTCTGTTGACGTCGATTGGAGAAAACTTTTTGGAGTGGGGAGATGTCAGCGCAGCCCGCAGGAATCTGCAAAAGGCCGCGGCGCTGGAGCCGCGAAACTTTAAGGCCTGCGTCGCGCTTGCGAATCTTGCGTTGCGCGACGGCAAACTCGCGCATGTAATTAACCAGTACCGGGATGCAAGCATGGCGGCGTCCGATAAGGCGTTGATGGACTACGCCCGGCGGGAAGCAGATTACTATGCGCAGCTCAACGACGACGATGACTACCTTAATTCAGAGTTGCGTCGCATAAACTGGTTGCAGCACTCGCTGCGAATACGTCGGCTGGCTGCACGCGTGACGAATGCCAGCATTCTCATGGCGCTAATCGCCGCGTATGTAGATTCGTCCTTTGCCGGTATCTGCTGGTCGCTGGCAACTTCATCCCTGGTCGCCTGGATCCTCAGTTTGTTTGGCATCAAGCTTTTGGGCCGCCGCAGCACGCCACGCTTGGCAGATTAATTCTCCTCTAAAAATAATTGTGGTTTCGACCGCGTGGCTTCGTTATGAATTTATTCCGGCCTTTGAAGGCCGGGAAGGAATCACAACATATTTCGCGTCGGGTAGCGACGCTTCGAAATCAGAATTCACTCGTCGCTACGCGACGAGAAGTCTTCAACCTGGTTCCCGGCGTTAAAACGCCGGGCTAAATTCACCAGACGCTACGCGTCGAAGAGACCTATTAAGAACTTCATAAAGTCAACAGTACATTTGCAACAAAACGATCATCACCTAAAACGAAAAGGTAGAGCCTCGCCTGGCTCTGCCTTTTTTTTACAAATGCTTGCTTGTTAGGTTGACTTTGACCGATTTGAATTCCGGCTTTCTTTCTTGCTCGAGCGCGGCGCGGATTTTCTCGCGTCGCTTGTGTCTGCAACTTCACCCGCCGCCGTTGCTGCTTTCGCTTCTGCGCTCGGCACAATGGTCCGCGCTTGTTGTTCGCTCCGGGAAGCGACAGCATCAGTCTTAATCGGTTCAGGACTCAGCAACGCGTCCCAGCGATAATGCGGCCGCTCGCGTTTTTCAGTAAGTCGCTTGAATACTAAATCGGTGACCGCGTTTGTAATCCAGTTGTGATAGAACTCGCCTACGGACGCAAGCTCAGCGTCCGGCGCCGGGTTCATGAAGTCTATCGCATAAGGAATGCCGTCTTTGATGGCGAATTCGACGGTGTTCAGATCGTAGCCGAGCGCGGTGCAAAGCGTGCGCACATCCTTCCTCACACGTTCGGCCAATTCCGGCGACAGGTAGTCTGGATTGTGGATGTATTGTTCACCGGAGAGATACGGTTTGCGCGGATCATAGGCCATGATCATCACTTCTTCCTGGCCCACGCAGTAGCAACGCACAAACTGATCAAAATCAACGGCTGCCTGCAACGTCATGCAAAGCGTTCCCGTTTGATCGTATTCCGTCCACAACTCCTCGAGCGAGTTAACCTTTGAAACATTCTTCCAGCCGCCGCCATCGAACGGTTTGAGAAATGCGGGCATTCCAACGTAGTCGACAATTGCCAGCCAGTCGAGCGGAAACTCGAGATTGCGCAGGCTCTCGCTAACAATGCCTTTGATGTAGTCCTTCTGGGGCAACAGGACCGTTCGTGGTACTGCAACTCCCAGCTTGCTCGCCAGGGAGTAATTAAAGAATTTATCATCAGCAGACCACCAGAATGGATTGTTAACAATGATCGTTCCTTCAAGCGCCATGCGCTTTAGCGTCGCGCGATAGAAGGGAACCTCATGGGAAATGCGATCGATAACCAGATCGTAAGCCGGCGGCGCATCGTGTTTAATGCCACCCAGCTTTAGGTATTCGGCTATGACCTCGCCGTTTCCCCGCTCATTAATGTTTTTGATTAGCGCTTCCGGAAAAGTCTGCTCGCGCCCTACCAAAACACCAACCTTCTTCATAACTCACTCCATCTTTCGTGAAAGCTCCCGGTTCATTCACATGAATTGGGGTTCAGTCTCTTTGCACTTATTTTTTTGTCTGTTGGAGAACTAGGGAGACTACGATTTAAGCAGAAGGCTTGTCAATTCCGGCGAGAAGGAGGAAGTGGCCTTGAATTAATCTCTGTGCGTCCTTTGTGCTCTTTGATGTGTCTCTGTGGTAAGCAATCGCAATAGGATCACCACAGAGTCACAGAGAGCACAAAGGTTACACAGATCAATAGAATGAGATCGGTTCTCTTGCCGTGAAGCAGTCGTCTCCGCGGGGTTGGCCGACGCCGAACGCGGGCTGATTCCTGGCCCCAGGGCATCCCAGAGACGCGACACATGCATCAATTCAAGGCGTTTCCCCAAACCGGATTTTGCCGACGCGCGTGTTACAATCCGCATACTTGATTCAGTTATCCTTGATGCGCAAAGAGTTGCGCCGTAATTTCAGGAGATTAGCTTGCACCGTTTAGTCATAGTCCTCTTACTGTGTTGCGCCCTTTTGGTGGGAATTTTTTACGGCAGCAGCGGCGCGTTGGCCGCGGTTCAGGCAAAGCTTCTCACCGCAGAACAAGTAGCCGAGGCGACCATATTTGTTTATGGCTCGCGACCCGTGCTGGCCCAGATCCGTCGCAACGGGGTTGAACGCGGCCGCATTTTGCGCTATGGCCCGGAGGGTAGGAATGAAGAGTCTTCATACGAGCGCCGCTTTATTCGCGGCGAGAGCATGGACAAAGATAAGATCCGGTTGGATCAAAAGGCGCCAACACTCGAGTACTCCTTAATCTATGGTGATGGACGTCTTTGGGGGATTATCAATGGCGCGGCATTTACTCCCCGGCAGGACGCAGCCAACACGTTCCTTTCCCAAAATCGTCACAGCATCGATACGCTTCTGCGTTACAAAGAAAACGGTTCTACTATCACCATGGTAGGTAAGGAGCAGCAGAAGGGCCTTGACCTCTATGTGCTTAACCTGGTGGACAAGGATAAGCAATCCACCCGCTATTACATCAGCTCGAAAACTTATCGCATTCTCTGGCTCGAGTATGAGGAGCCACCAGCTGCCGGTGGTGCGCCTCTGAAGTTTGTCCGTAGATTCATGGACTATCGATGGGCCCAAAGCACCCTCGTTCCTTACCGCAGCGTCCTAACGGAGAACGGGCGGGACAGTGTCGAGACTCGTATTATGAACGTCATTTTCGGAGTCAAGATAGATGATTCAGTGTTCAAGAATCCCGAAGGGTAGACGAATTCTTAGCTTCATCTTTCGCTGTCCGGCGCGCCTCGTTGATTGTGAGGCGCGCTTTTTCATAATTGCCCCGATCAAAATCGCCCGGTTTGTTGGATAAATGGATGCATTCTTTGGATTCCATCCTTTCGGAACCCACCCGCCACTCAGGCGTGTATGAACTGCGGCCAGTGGTCGGTCAGGGTATAATTGGGTTTCCAAGGCCGCGTAAAGGCGCAGCGAAGATCGCTAAAAGGACGCTCGTCAGCGCGTGTAAGAGCCTACCTGCCCTGATGGACACTGTAAGCACGATCGATAATCTCCCGTTTGCCGCAGCGTTGCGGCCCGAAGTCGCTGTGAGCCCGACTAGCGACCACGCGTTGTTGGAAGCCACGCGGATAGGCGATGAAGATGCGTTTGCTGAGCTGGTAGGTCGCTACAAGAACCAAATCACCAGCTATATCTATCGCATGACAAACGACTATGACGGCGCTGTCGATCTGGCTCAGGAGACTTTTGTAAGGGTTTATCGCGCGGCTGAGCGCTACCAGACAAGTTATGCGTTTTCAACTTACATCTATCGGATCGCGACGAACCTGGCAATCAGTGAGTTGCGTAAGCGCAAACGCCGCAAGCTGGTTTCACTTACCGGATTTTTCCAGTCGCGAGATGGAGGAGAACCTCAGGAGTTCAATCCGGCTGACGATGGGCCGCTCCCTGACAAAGTATTAGTTGACACGGAACGCCGTAATGCAATTGCGCGAGCAATCAGTACGCTTCCCGAAAAATACAGGGCGCCGCTTATTTTGCGCGATGTCGATGGCCGCACTTATGAGGAGATTGCGGGAATACTACAGACCAGCGAAGGCACGGTGAAGTCGCGCATTAGCCGGGCAAGAGGATTTTTGCGGGAGAAAATGAAAGCTTATCTCTGAGGAATACCATGAGTAAAACTGACTGTCGCAACGTGCGTCGCGAAATCGAAGATATGGCAACCGGCGAGTTGTTAAGTGCGCCGGCGCGAGCTCATTTGAGCGACTGCTCTATGTGCGCAACGTTTGGCAACGAACATGACAAACTTAAAGAGATGGTGGCGAGTCTTGGCACGATTGAGGCGCCTGCCGATTTTGATTTTAGATTACGTGCGCGCCTTGCCACGTCCCGGGCTTCGCGTCGTAACCTTTGGTCCGGCGGCGGCTTTGGCATTCGCTCGGTTGCCTTTGCGAGTTTGATTTTGCTATTGGGGTTCATTGTAGTGTTAGTGAATCTGAGATCTCGCAATAACGAATTGGCGCGTGTAGGGGAAACTAATCAACCGGCGTCGGTTACGAGCAGCGAAGTGCCGGCTCAGGTTAATAAGAACAACCAGGACGAACAATTACCAAAGGCACACACGCAGGTTGCTGTAGCACCAGCAGTTGATGACTCGCCTTCAGTCGATGTTCAAAGCAGTTCCCGGAATGTGAGCAAGCGTAGCGTCCGGTCAATATTGCAGTATGCGACAGCACGAAACGGACGGGTGAAAGCGACAGATTTAAGCGCCACGGCCGCACCGCTTTTGCGGCCGACTGAAACCGCGCTGGGATCTTCCGTATTTCCGCTCGGTACTTCATATCAATCGTTGAAAGTTTCCGTTGATGATGGACGGGGGAGCCCGCGAACAATTTCGTTGCCTCGGGTGAGTTTTGGTTCGTCTCGCGTGCTGGCGCGTGACCCGGCACCTTTAGTGGCTTCGATGAGAGATTCCTGGTAAAGGCAAGATGGAATAAGCAATGACTACGGCGCAAATAATTCGTTCGTCTCAGGCCCTCATGCTGGTCCTCGTACTGTGTGTTACTGCATCGGCGCAAACGCCTGTCGCGGTGCCGCGCAGGCCCGAGACGCAACCGCCCAAACCACTACGCCCGGTTCAAGTTGAAACCACCGTATCAGCTCCGCAGGTGGTGACGATCCTGCATAGTCTCAATGGACTAAAAGTGATTCGTTTGTTACTGCGCGGCAAAGAACAGCTCGGCGCACTCGCCAGTCTGGATGAGGCGTTTCAGATGAGTGGCGAGGTCCATACAAACGTTATTGCCGGCTTGGCTTTAAGTGACGGTCAAACAATCGCCGCATGGTTACCGGAAGCGGAAGCTGAGTTGCCGACACCAATGCTCTTCGCGCCCGCCGCGCCTGCTCGACCCGGTTCGTCACCAAAGGCTACAAACTCGGGCTCTCCCGCCTTCCAGGGTTTTTCACCCGCTGACTTCCAGCGAAGCTTTGCTTCGGTTGACGTAAAGGTTGTCGCGCGCGACGGCAGAAATCTCCTGGGCCGTTACGTTGGACTCGACGGCTTGACCGGGCTGTCAGTGATTACACTGAGCAATAGCAATCTTCCCAAGAGTACGGATGCGATAGAGGATTCAATCCAGGCGGGGCAGCACGTTCGTTTGATCGGACCAGAGCTGGCTTCGCAAACCGCGCCGGGCGCCAAAGGCGGTATTTATGTTCGAGTAGGTAAAACCGACGCCACCGTTGTCGACGTCATCCGGAGCGCGACGAAAACACTTTCGCGCGTAAGAATAAAGTCCCCGAAGATTACGCGAGCAAACATCGGCGCGGTCGCAGTTAACGACTCAGACGAACCGCTTGGCATTGTGAACGCTGTCGAAGGTAATGAGGCGTCGATAGTACCGGTAGGGTTGGTACGCAGTGCAGCCAGCCGCGTGATTGCGCGACAGGCGAGCGTGCCCCGCCCCTGGTTGGGCGTGCGCGGTGAATCGATCGGCAAACTCACTCTCGAGCGTATCTTGAAGGTTGGTTGGCAAGCGGAACGCGCCAGAGCGCTGGCGGAAAAACGACAGGGCCTTCTGCTAACTTCGGTGGTGCCCGGCAGTCCGGCGGCGTGGGCTGAACTAAAGCCAGGCGATGTGATCATGAGTGTAAACGATGAGATGGTGCAGAACGCCGACGACTTTTCCATGTTTTTACAAGACGCCGCGCCTGGAAGCTTCGTTAATTTCACGGTTGCACGCCCTGGCACAGCCGCTTCAGAAGCATTCAAATTCAAGATCAAGCTGGCAGAATCCCCCGATCCGTCTTTCGGTTACAGTTTTTTTCACGAGCAAAAACCTGCAACACGTTCCCCACGCTCCCTGGTCCCGGGAATTGAGACGATTGCCATCAAACCTCCGGTAGCCGCGCGGTTAGGCGCGACCGGGGGCCTGCTGATCGTTTATGTGCAACCCGGTAGCGCGGCATTCGTTGCAGGCCTGCGGGCCGGCGATGTAATCGAGTCGGTAAACGGCGAGTCGACTGTTACCCGCTCTGCTTCCGGACTAATCAATCAAAGCACCAGCGCTACCGTTGTCGTTGTTCGTAATAAGAAAAGAGTGACCATCGCTATCCCGCCAGCCAACAAATAGTTCTCCACCTGATCGCTCTCCCATGTTGTGTGGTCGGTCAGTTTGATGTCCGCGATAAGCTTTAGCTTGTCGTAACGCCGCGACAAACTAAGCTCTGATCAAGTTAAGCGGGCTTACGTTTCCAAAACCCGTGTAGCGGGTGAAAGCATAGAGTCTGCACCCCAGCCGGGCTGCCCGGCCGGGGACCCCGCCCTGGGGTGGAGCGAAGCGGAACCCCAGGTTAACGTCAGGTCAGAAGACCGAGCGCGCGGAGCGTGCGATAGCGCCAAGGCTACGATTTATTGATCATTTACCGCTGTCGACCGCTTCGCGGGCTCTCCATCATATGTCAACGATCCTGGGGTTCCGCTCCGCTACACCCCAGGCTTTATCCCATCGCCACGCTTCGCGGGCTGAATACAAACTGTTCTTGACTTGATCAGAGCTTTCTAAAGTTTATCGGACATATTCAACGAAACTGACCCACCACCCTATGTTATGCAGCCTTGGCCGCGCCTCAACGGCCTGTGATACTCTTACGCCCTCCTGACGCAATTCCAGTCTTACGGTTCCGTTGCCGTCCCTATGTTGACTGACGCTGTTACGCGTTATCACGAACTGCTTCGCGACAGCGAGCTGGCAGAATCTTCGCGCGCGATGCTCGATGAAGGACTCGAGCAAGCCAGGTTAATTTTTGGCGGCCGCCGGCTGTCACCCTATCTTCGGCCGCACTTCGTTAGCGAGGGCGATTTCACGATGATCCGCGGTGCGTGTGAAACAGTCTGGTCGGCAATACAGAAAGTTAAAGATGCCGCCATCGTAGACGATTCCATCATCGGGGACCTGGGCGTCACAGAAGTTGAGCGTGATCTGATCAGCATCGATCCGGGCTATACGGCTGTTTCACCCACTGCGCGCCTGGATTCGTTTCTTACTGAGAAGGCTTACAGCTTTGTCGAACTAAATGGAGAGAGCCCGGCGGGGATTGCATACGTCGATGCGGCCTTCGATATTTTCCTGCGTCTGCCGGTGATGCAGCGGTTCGGTGAGAGCTACAACGTTCAGCCACTGTACGGCCGGCGCTTCATGCTTGACGTGTTGCTGGATTCCTACGAAGAGTTTCTGGGTCGCACGCCCGACAGCACGCCGCAGATTGCCATTGTCGATTTGAAAGATATGCCCACGCAGAACGAGTTTGAACTTTTCAAAGAGTTCTTTGAAAGGGAAGGCTATCCAACGCGTATTTGCACGCCTCAGGAACTGGAATTCACTGGCAATCGGTTGCGCTCCGGCGACTTTCAAATCGACATTGTTTATAAGCGGTTGCTGGTTAATGAATATTTGCCCGTGATGGGCGACTGTCCGGCGCTGTTGGATGCGTATCGCGCCGGCGCCATCTGCATGGTCAACAGTTTTCGCTCGAAACTGATTCATAAGAAAGCATTGTTTGCGGTGTTAACCGATCAGCGGCGCGCATCTCTGTTTTCCAGCGACGAACAGGAAGCGATTCGCAAACATGTGCCCTGGACCAGGCTGGTGCGCGAAGAAAACAGCGATTATCATGGCGAGCAAATCGAGTTGTTAGAGTTTATTAGGTCAAACAACCACCGGCTCGTGCTGAAACCAAACGACGATTACGGTGGGCACGGCATCACCATCGGGTGGATGGAAGGCCAGAATGCGTGGGATGCCGCCCTGGCCGAGGCCCTGAAAGTAGGTGACTATCTGGTTCAGGAACGTGTGCCGACGGCGCGCGAAACATTTCCAGCTCTGCAATCAGACGGCACCTTCGAGTTTTCCGAACAATTGGTAGACCTCGATCCATTGTTGTTTAATGGCAAGGTAAAGTCGGCTTTTACCCGCCTTTCCTTTACGGAGTTGGCTAACGTAAGCTCAGGCGGCGGTATGGTCCCGACCTTCATAATCAGCGAAAAGAAATAGGCTAACGTGTACAATGGCGTAAAGTTTGACAGCCCAGGAGAAAAATACCGTGGTTGATGACCTTGACGAACAGGAACCAGGGCCCGACGAGCGGAGGCGCTACGACCGCTCGCGGCTAATCGTCGATGTATTCTTTGACGGCAACGATGCGACCGGAGTCGCCAGCACCAAAGACATCAGTGTTGGCGGTTTTTACATGAATACTCAGGCTAGTTTGCCCGAGGGTGGCTCGCTCCTGGTTCGCATTCCACTGACGGACGGAAAACAAGTGGTTGCCAATGCGGAAGTGGTCTATAACAATCCCGGCCGCGGCGTGGGACTGCGATTTCAGAATCTTTCGGAAGAGAATCGCTCGTTGATTGAAAGTGAACTCGGAAACGGTTGAAACGCCGGCGGACGCTCAGCAACTTGTTTGGTCCGAGCTTCCTGTGGAATTGCGCGACGCTTTGAAAGACAAGCTTGCGGGCCTTTGGGATGCGGCAACGGATGAGGCAGCGTTCAACGCGCTCGCAATTGATAAGCAACAGGCGCTGTTGCTGATCGTGGCGAGGTTGCAAGAGATGGACCTCTGGCGTCTCATTAGAAACGTAACCAATGTCTATGGCGAGGGCGGTGTCGGAATCGAGTTTATTCCCTGGCCTTTGCTGGAAGCGACGCTGACGCGTAGCAGAAACTTCACTAGCCGCTGGGCCAAACACCGCGATACAAGCGGCGGTTTTTACGAAAAATCGCGGACCGATGCGGTGCTGCACTTCCTTTATGTGGATGCTGCACCGCGCAGGTGGTATGTGCACTTTGATCTGCATAGTCCAGTGTATTCGGCCGCCAGCGCCTTCAAGCATCTGCGACACGAGTTAATTCGAAAGGCGACGCCCGACTGGCGCATGATTAAGAAAGCGCTGGAACGCGACGCGCAGCGGCGAGGTTAGATCTTATGTTCAGCACCTTTACCCTGGGAATAGAGGAAGAATTTCAGATCGTCGATCCGCAAACGCGTGAGTTGCGTTCACACGTTGTCGAGATTCTCGAGGAAGGCACGATGTTGCTGGGCGAGCAGATCAAGCCCGAGATGATCCAGTCGATGGTCGAAGTAGGCACCGGCGTTTGCAAAAACATCGAGGAAGCGCGCGCGGACATTACCAGACTGCGAAGTATCATTTCTAGCCTGGCGCAAAAGAATGGGCTGGCCATCATTGCCGCATCGACGCATCCGATTTCACGCTGGCAGGACCAGAAAATTTTTGAAGACGAGCGCTACGAGTTACTGGTGCAGGAACTCCAAACCGTGGCGCGGTCGCTTCTGATCTTCGGACTTCACGTGCACGTCGGCATGGCTGATCGCGAGCGCGCAATTCACATCATGAACGCGGCCCGTTATTTTCTGCCGCATGTGCTGGCACTGACGACATCTTCGCCTTTCTGGATGGGCCATAACACCGGCCTGAAGTCGTATCGCACCGAAATCTTCAAACAGTTTCCGCGTACAGACATTCCCGATCACTTCGATTCCTACGGCAGCTTCCAGCGTTATGTCGAACTTCTGATTAAAACGAAGTGTATTGACAACGGTAAAAAGATCTGGTGGGACATTCGCCCGCACCCGTTTTTCCCAACTCTTGAATTTCGTGTCTGCGACATTCCTACGCGCGTTGACGATACGGTTGCCATCGCGGCGCTGTTTCAGGCGATTGTCGCGAAACTCAACATGCTGATTGAGAAGAACCTCGGCTTCCGCTTATACCGGCGCATGTTGATTCAGGAAAACAAGTGGCGCGCGGTGCGTTGGGGTCTCGACGGAAAAATGATCGATTTCGGTAAGCAGAAGGAAGTGCCCGTACGCGATCTGATCCTCGAGTTGCTCGACTTTGTCGACGACGTTCTGGATCCCTTAGGGTCACGCAACGAAGTGGAACACATCCACACGATTCTCCAGCGCGGCACGTCAGCTGACGAACAACTCGAGGTTTATCGGCAGACTGGGGATCTGAATGCCGTGGTCGATAAGCTCATCGAGCGCACCACGGAGAATGTTCCACTCACCAAGCAAATAGATCTCACTGCTCTCAAACAGATGACTACCACCTCAACTATCTCTAAATAGTTCGAGGCGCGGCGGCATCACGCCATTCTTTTCGTTGAGCCAGGTAGTACTGCCACAACATTCGCGCCGCTACAGATCGGAAGGGACGCCAGTGTTCCGCGATCTTTAGTAATTCGTCAGGACCTGGCTTGGAACTCAAACGCTTAAGATGTTTGATCGCTACCGCCAGAGCTAAATCATTTGCCGGCCAAACGTCGGGGCGCCGCAGTGCCATCAATAAATAGATGTCCGCGCTCCACGAGCCAATGCCTTTCACTGCCATTAGTCTCGACTTTGCATCTTCATCGCTCAATCGTGACAACTGATTAAGGTTCAAACGTTTCTCGCACAGCGACTCAGAGAGATGCAAACAGTACGCAGTTTTCTGTCGAGTCAATCCCATCGATCGCAAATGAGGCTCACCCATTAAAAGCATCTGGTCTGGCCGGAAGGGAACTACACTTTTGTTTAGGCGGCGGTATAGGGCTGCGGCGGAAGCTAATGAGACTTGTTGTTCGAGAATTATTTGAACAAGTGTCGCGAAGCCGGGCTTGCGGTCCCAAAGCGGTGGCGGACCGTATTGCCTGTGAATGGAGGCGAGATCTTTGTCACGCCGGGCAAGAAGTTTTGCCGCGCGGCCGAGACTCTCTTCATTCAGCATATGACCGATGCCAAGAGGCTAGCTCTCTAACAGTAATGGCTCAAGCAAGAAAACCTCAGGGTTAGGAAGGGCGGCTTGCCCCCGCTGGTTTGAATGGCATTCATCGTCGGCGGGGGCAAGCCACCCTTCCCGACCTTGAGGTTTTCCAGCTCGAGTTTTTTCTTGAGAGCTTGAGCTTTTCGATCACCCCACCCTGAGGCTGCCGGAACTCCGGTTCATTCCCGCTTCTGCATCGGGTTTCTTCCGGTGGGCCAGCGCCAGGAAGAGAAAGTTTTCGAAGAGTATGCGACCGTCGCGCGACTCATTTTGATGTTCCCAGCGCGTGCGGCTCTTGTTCCAGTCTTCAAAGGATTTCTCAAGGTGAAACTGGACGGTGTAGATGAGTTGTCCGTCAGCGCGCTTCACCATCATTTGATTACGGCAAAGATATGAAGTCGCCAGAAGCTTGAAGCCGTCGGGAACGCGATCCAGCTGCAAGCCGTGATTCTGCCAAACTCGCAGCACGCGCGCCTGCGTAGTGTAATCCTGCCAAATGCCAGACTTGGGATTGGCCATGCCGCGGAAAATGGGATCGCTCGAGTCGATGATGCGAATAAACCGGTACTGATATTCTATCGGCCGGTTTTCGCGTTGCTCATGTTGCTCCAAACGATCCAGCGTCATAACGCGCGCAGCAAAACTCAGACCGACCAGTTGATGTCCGCCGCATATTGCCAGCACCGGGATTTTGGTTGTTCTAATGAACTCGCCAAACGTCTCGAGTACCGAAGGATTGTAGTAGTCGAAGTCGCGCAGCGTGCCGCTTAGCACAATAGCGTCAGGATTAAACTTCTTCGCGGCCGTCGCAATTGTCGCCAGATGCGACACCTCGGTTACCGGTTGCTTAACAAGACGTTCCACGTTTCCCAAGATATTTTCCAGAGCGAGGCCGGCGATGTAGCGCTCGCGCTTGATTTGCGCGGAAGTGGCGGCGCCCCATTCGCTACGCGCGACGTCCGATATGTCGTCTTCATCACGGAGCAGACAATCGACTACGAGCACGCGCGCTTTTTCGACGCGTTTCTCGATCGGCTCATAACGGCAAAATGTGTGTTGGAAAGGGAACGGAAGGTTAATAGCCGTTTCCGGCGGCAGCGATTCTTCAGTTCGTAATTCCCGGGGTTCGTCCATCGTTATCGTTATTAAACTTCGATTCGAGATGTTACGCAAGTGGCATAGACTTCAGTCATGTGCTGGTCGGCCAAACTCAAACTAAAGAAAACGATGATGTCTCTTCGACGCGTAGCGTCCAGATGAGTTTAACCCGGGCGTTTCAACGCCGGGATTAAGTTCTTGCGCGCTCTCGTCGCATAGCGACGATTGAGTTGGGCTGATTCAAGCGTCGCTACGCGACGCGGATGCTTGAGTGACTGTTCCCGGCCTTGAAAGGCCGGGCTAGATTCACACCGACGCTACGCGTCAAAGATTAATACCGACTATACGCGCCTGCTCATGCTCGATAGACGTCTTCAGTCTGTGTTCCATGAGTCAAACAAAGACCAGAGCCCATGTCACTAAGATCGTTGTTTGGTACTTTGTTTGAACTCCGGAACAGACTCGCCGGCGCCGGCTTCCGCAATTTGATCTCTTATCGACGCCAGCAGCAATTGCTTTATGCGAGCGCGAAAAGTTTCCGACCGGTGGGACGCAAGGTGATCCACGAGCAGTAGCATTCGGTGCCACGACGATTCCAGTTCGTCCGCGAGTTGCGAGATTTTGGTAATGTCGTAAGGGACCGCTACTTGTTCGCAGCCGGCGCGCGCAAAAACTGAAAGGTAGCGAGCGGTGGCCAAATCCGGACACAACAAGCGCCGCTGCGCAATCTTAAGTTCCACTCCCAGCAAAGTGTGCTGGATTTCGACCCGAGCTCTTGGCTTAATCCCTTCGAAACTATAAGCGCGGGTGCGGGTTTTGCGGACGCGTTCACGATAAATGTGGGGCAACCAGGCCAATTTGAGTTCCGCCTGAACCTGGGCCGCATAGTCGGCGGCAGTGTCACTTTGTTGTGGTGGTTTCACAAGTCTTTGCACGAGAGTGCTCGATGGTCCAAACCTAAGCGCAGCCGATTGGGGCTTGCCGCAGCACAGTGCGGAAAGGCTTTGCCTTTCCGAAAAGCGATCTCTCACCTTTTTTCCTGAGGCTGAGCCTCAGGAAAGAGGCGTTAACCGGACCTCAGCGGAAAGCCATAGGCATTCCGCACTGTGCGGCCGCAAGCCGCAGACACATGGCTCCTGGCTGTATGACTCAATTTTCTGGGACTTCGTGTGCAGAGCCTTCCCACCAAAGACTCGCACAAAAAAACGGCGCACAAGTCGCCGCTGGTTAATTAAAAAAAAGGCGACAGCCTAGCGCATGGTCACGGTAACCGGCCGCTTCGTTTGCAGACCGTTGATCACCCGTCCCGGAAAAAGTCCAAGGTAAAGGACACCCAACACCGTTAGGATCAAAGCAACTGCGATGCTTGCCGGAATTCGCGGCGCTTCCCAGGCAGTCGTGCGCTCGCGGAAAAACATCACAATGATCAGCCTCAAGTAATAGTAAGCAGAGACTGCGGTGTTCAGTACACCCACGACAACCAACAGGTAGTAACCCTGGTCGAGAGCGGCGCGAAAGACCATTACCTTGCCGATGAACCCGGCAGTCAGCGGCATTCCCAACAAGCTCAACAAAAAGAGTGATAACGCAAACGCCAGCCACGGGGCTTTGAAACCGATACCGTTGTAATCCTCGACTTCTGTTCTTCGATCGCCAATGCGCGAGATAAGCTGCACCACTGCGAATGCACCGAGGTTCATGACCGCGTAGGTAAGCAGGTAAAAAATAACTGCTGTAATGGCGGCGTTGCGCAGCTCCATATCCGCAGCCGCGCCGGCGGCAATGAAACCGACCAGCGCATAGCCCGCGTGAGCAATCGATGAATACGCGAGCATGCGCTTAACGTTGTTCTGCGCGATCGCGACCACGTTGCCGAGCGTCATCGTCAGGATGGCCAGCACTACCAGCGCGGTTAGCCAGGCCTCATGAATCTGCCCGCCAACTGAACCAGTCATTGCAACGAAGGGAAACGCGAAGACGAAGACCCTGATAAAGGACGCAAAGCCTGCCGCCTTTGGACCAGTCGCCATAAAGGCCGTAACGGGCGTGGGCGCGCCCTCGTAAACGTCAGGCGTCCAAACATGAAAAGGCGCGGTGGCAATCTTGAATCCAAAGCCAACCAGCATCATTGCCGCTCCCGCGAACAGCAACGCCGGATACTGCGCAGTCGGAATTCGCCGCGCAATCTCGGCAATGTTGGTTGTGCCTGCAAGCCCGGCGGCGGTCGAGGTGGCGCCGTAGGTGAGGGCAATGCCGTAAAGAAGAAACGCAGACGAGAAGGAGCCGAGAATAAAGTACTTCATCGACGATTCATTTGATCGCACATCAGTGCGGCGAAAACCGCACATCACGTAAGTCGCGATCGACAGGATCTCGAGACCCAGGAAAACTATTACCAAATCGCCGGCCGAGGCCATAAACATCATGCCGGCAGTTGCAAACATTAGCAGCGAATGAAACTCGCCCGCCGGCAGCCGCTCGTTTTCCACCCAGACCATGGAGATCAAAATCGTCAACGCCGAAACAACAATGAAGACAATCGTGAATCCCAGCCTTAGCTCGTCCAAAACGATCATGCCGTTAAATGCTTGACTCGCGCTCTGCCACGACAGCCACAACCAAACGGAAACAACAGCCGCAGCAACCAGTCCTGCGAGGGAAATGCTGCCCGTGACCCAACGCTGTGTGGGCTTCGCAAAAGCATCGACCAGCATAACCACCACGCCAACCAGGCAAATGATCAGTTCCGGCAGAATCAACCAGAGATTGACGTCCGGTGTCACCAGTTGTAGCGCAAAGATGTTCATCATCAGATCGACAGGCTCGGGCTTTGGAGTAAACACTCCAGCCGCAAAGCCTCAAGGTCGGGAAGGGGGGCTTGCCCCCGCCGCGATGAATGCCATTCAAACCAAGCGGGGGCAAGCCACCCTTGCCAACCCTGGGATTTTGTTTCTTGAGCCATTACTTGTTAAGGAGCTTTTACTGTTAAATGAGCCATTACTGTTAGGGAGCCTGGACGTCCCGTCCTTCCACCGGCTTAACACTCGCAAACGAACCTCCCGTCGGCGGCGCTGCAACCCGGGTGCGAACTTGATCGATGCTCGCTTGCGAACGATCGAGAAACACCCGCGGGAAAATGCCCATGAACAACATCAGGACGAGCAACGGCAGTAGCAATCCGATCTCACGCGCATTGAGGTCCTTCAACCCCGCGTTCTCAGGGTTAGTTACCGGTCCAAAGACGACGCGCTGTAACATCCACAACATGTAAACCGCGGCCCAGATGACGCCGGTTCCAGCCAGCATAGTTGCAATCCACGCATTCTGAATCGCATTTGAAGTCCAACTGCCAATCATTATTAGGAACTCGCCGACGAAGCCATTCAGAAAGGGAAGCCCAATCGACGAAAGCGATGCCACCACAAACAGAGTTGCAAACCAGGGCATCGGAGTCGCCAGGCCGCCAAAATCCGAAATCTGGCGCGTGTGCCGCCGCTCATAAATGAAACCGACGAACAAAAACAGCGCGCCGGTTGAAACACCATGGCTCAGCATTTGATAAAGCGCGCCCTGCATACCCATTTCCGTAAACGTGAACAGTCCCAGAACTACGAACCCCATGTGACTCACCGACGAGTAAGCGACCAGGCGCTTCACATCGGGCTGGACCATCGCCACCAGCGCGCCGTAAATGATCCCGATGATTGCCAGCGTGATCATCACTGGCGCGAACTTGCGCGACATATCCGGAAAGAGTGCCAGGTTAAAGCGCAGCAGGCCGTACGTTCCCATTTTCAAAAGCACGCCGGCGAGAATTACCGATCCTGCGGTTGGCGCTTCAGTGTGCGCGTCGGGCAGCCAGGTGTGCAGCGGAAACAGCGGAACTTTGATAGAGAAAGCAAATGCGAACGCGAGGAACAACCAGAACTCTGCACGCGGCGCCAGCGTGGTGGTACTCGCGGTCATGGCCGTGAGAATCGCCACGTAGTCGAACGTGCCGTAGAGGTAAAAGAGTGCAATGATGCCGACGAGCATCAATAAACTGCCGACAGCCGTGTAGATAAAAAACTTAACTGCCGCATAAACGCGTCGCTCGCCTCCCCAGATGCCGATCAGGAAGAACATGGGTACGAGGGACGCTTCAAAGAATAAATAGAAGAGCAGCAGGTCGAGTGAGACGAACACGCCAACCATGGCGCCGGCCAGAAGTTGTAGAAACAGATAGTACGAAAGTTGGCGCTTTTGAATTGCAGTCCAGCTTGAAAGGATCGCTATTGGCATCAAGAGCGTTGTCAGCAACACCAGCCAAAGACTGATGCCATCGACCCCGACGTGATAGTGAGCGCCAATCGAACCAATCCACAATACATTGTAAACGAAGGCAAATTCTCGAGAGCCAACGCCGATGCCCTTGATTAGGAGCAACGATAGAAGGAACTCAGCGACAGAGAAAACAAGAGCAATCCACTTGTAATTTGACTCGCGCCGGCCGGGCATAAGGCTGTAGGCAACGGTCGCGAGACCGCCGATTACCGGCAACAGGATGATTGCTGTTAGAAGGTGTTGCTGCATAAAACTATGGCACAAGTCGCATTGCATGAACGCCGAAGTAGACAAAAAATCCAATCACCGCCAGCGCGCCAAGCAGAATGATCGCCGCATAACCGCGCACAAACCCAGCTTGCAGGTGGCGCACTGCGCGGCCTCCCTCAGTAACCACGTCGCCCACCGCGTGCAGGAAACCATCGATCACGCCGACATCGAAAATCTTCCAAAGCCCCTCCCGCGAACTGACATTAATTGGATTGATGACTGCTGAGTTGTAAATCTCGTCAACGTAGTACTTGTTCTCCAGGAGCTTCGGCATGGCGAGCAGGGGACGTCTTCGGAAAACAATCCAGCCTAAGGCAATGCCCAATGCCGCGATTGCGATCGACACCAGCGTTAGTAAGCGTTCTGCGCGCACTTCCTCTGGAGAATGCGCTGCCGCAGATTCATCTAGAGAAACGAAGGCCGGCGCGCCGTCCGTTGGTTGCGGTGGATGTGATAGCCAGATCGGTTCAGCCGCTGCAGCTTCGCCTTCGTGTTTTGCGCCTGGAACTTTTGCGATAACCGGGTCGAGCGTTTGTTCGATGTAGTTTGTCGGGTGCGAACTGACTAACGAGCCCAAAGCATAAGGCACACCGATAAATCCGCCGACCGTTGAAAGTATCGCCAGCACAATCAAGGGAGCTGTCATCAGCCATGGTGATTCATGCGGGCCATGGACTCCATGATCGTCATGGTGTGCGTCGTCGTGAATTCCGTGGGCGGCGGCTGTGTGGTCCGAGTGTTTCTCGCGAAAGCGTTCAGTTCCCCAAAACGTCATCACCATCATGCGCGTCATGTAAACCGCGGTGAGCAACGCAGTCAGCGCGCCGATGAACCAGAGCGCTTTGCTCCAGGCCGGACTTGGCAAGTTAAACGATCCTGCGCTCCACGTGCGCCAGAGAATTTCATCTTTCGAGAAGAAGCCGGCGAAGATCGGTATACCGGAGATTGCCAACCAGCCCGTGAGCATAGTCGCAAATGTGATGGGCATGTATTTCTTCAGCCCACCCATGCGGCGCATGTCCTGCTCGTGATGCATGCCATGAATCACAGAGCCGGAACCAAGAAAAAGCAACGCTTTAAAAAATGCGTGCGTAACGACGTGAAAGATTGCCGCAGTGAACGCGCCCAGGCCGCAGGCAAGAAACATGTAGCCAAGCTGGGAAATAGTCGAATATGCCAGTACCTTTTTGATGTCGTTTTGCGCCAGACCTATCGTGGCCGCAAACAATGCTGTAGCTGCACCGATGATTGCGACAATAAACATCGCGGTTGGCGCGTGTGTGTAGATGACTGAACAACGAACGATCATGTAAACACCCGCAGTCACCATTGTGGCTGCGTGAATCAAAGCCGAAACAGGCGTGGGCCCGGCCATCGCGTCAGGCAGCCACACATAAAGCGGTATTTGCGCGCTTTTGCCGGCCGCACCGATGAAAAGGAGAATGGCGATAGAGGTAAGACCGCCGGCAAAGATCGCTTGCCAAGTAAACGGATCAATGGCGGATATACCGGCGATTGTTTGCAACGCGCTGGTCACCCCATGCGCCGGCTTATCGAAGAAGCTAATGGATCCGGTGAGGAAGAAGGTGAGCATGATGCCCATCACAAAGCCCCAGTCCCCGACTCGATTAGTGATGAACGCTTTCTTCGCCGCGTCGCCCGCTTCCTTCCGGTCAATGTAATAACCAATCAAGAGGTAAGAACAGAGACCGACACCCTCCCAACCGACGAACATCAGGAGGAAGTTGTCTGCCAGCACAAGCGTCAACATGGCGAACATGAACAGATTCAGGAAGGCAAAGAAGCGATAGAAGCCTGCGTCCTTGTGCATGTAGCCGACCGCGAATACATGTATTAGGAAACCGATGAAGGTGACAAACAACGCATAAGTGCCGCTCAAGCGGTCCATCGCCAAACCGAAGTCGGCGCGAAACCTTCCTACCTGTATCCAGGTCCAAAGGTGATCGAAGACTGGTTCGGTTGAACGCAAAGCGCCGCCAGACTTGAAGGCGAGATAAAAAGCAACGACCGTGGATACGGCCACGGCACCGCACGCGATTACGCCGATAAACTTTTCGTTGCGCCGTCGACGACCGAGAAACCAATTAATGGCTGCGCCGGCGAGCGGAGCGAAGATGATTAAACTTAAAAGATTGTTTTCCACTAGATCGCTCTACTATGGTCTTTGGTTTTGGGGCTTTGGTCTTTGATTCGTTCCCTACGTTGTTTCATTCAGGAAAACCAAAGACTCAACCCGAAGTCCAAAGACCAAAGACCAGTAGTTCAGAGTTTCAGGATTGACGCATCATCAACATCCAACGATTCACGGTTTCGAAACATGGCAATGATTATCCCAAGCCCCACCGCTGCCTCGGCCGCGGCCACGGTCATGACTATAAAGACGAAAAGCTGCCCGCTTACATCGTTAAAGAAACTCGAGAACGCTACAAACGTCAGGTTCACCGCATTCAGCATTAACTCAATGCACATAAACATCGCGATGACATTGCGCTTGATGATTACGCCCACCGCGCCAATCGTGAACAGAATGGCCGAGAGCGCGAGATACCATGAAAGTTGCGGCTCCATAATATTGTCTTCTACGCGTCCCCATCGCGGAGTGAATCAACGCCCAGCAAGTGGGCCGCTTCGTCCGTCGTATCGGTCTCGACGGGTCGCTGGTCGCCGACCGCGCGTGGATTCACAATATCCATCGCCAGGACTTGTGCGCCGGGCACGACGCGCGCAGTTGGCGAAAGAAAACCTGCCCGTCGCGCTAGGGACATGGCTCCGACAATTGCCATCAACAACAGGATGGAAGTGATTTCAAAAGGCAGCAGGTAACCAGTAAACAGTCCCTCGCCAATTGAATGGGTCAAACCCACGTCCGAAAGGTTGCGCGTCGCATAACTGGAACTCGTATCGACTGAGTAAAGAATGAAAGCTGTTTCTGCGATCAATATGGCTGCCATGCCCAGCGCGGCCGGTACAAGGAAACGCAGCCGTTTACGGTGAGGCTCCAGGTGCTCGACGTTCAAAAGCATGATTACAAAGATTACCAACACCATGATGGCCCCGGCATAAACAATCACCTGGACCGCAGCGATAAATGGAGCGGCCAGCGTGACGTAGATGGCCGCAAGCGCGATAAATACGCCAATCAACGAGATGGCGCTGTAGAGCGGATTGCGCTGCGACACCATCGCTATGGCGCTGCCAATCGCCAAACCGGCAAACACTATAAAAAGGATCGTAGACATCGAATGCGTCCGTAAAAGTTTCGAGTTTCGAGTTTCCAGTTCGGAGGTAGACGTTGGCCTCAACGAGTTAATTACGTCGTTACTGCTTTGAACTCGAAACTCGGAACTCGAAACTGGTTGCGTTTAACCCGTCGTGAAAAACACAACCGTAGCCGTCAGCACAATATTCAGGATTGCTGCCGGCAATAGAAACTTCCAACCAAAATTCATCAACTGATCAAAACGAAAGCGAGGTAATGTTCCCCTCAGCCAGATGTACAAGAATAGGAAGAACAAAATCTTCGCGAAGAAATAAACGACTCCGAGCAGAGGGAAATGTGCGACACCGGGACCATTCCAACCGCCGAGGAACAACGTCGTGGCCAGCATGGAAACGGTAATCATGTTGATGTATTCGGCGTTGAAAAACAGTAAGAACTTTATTGAGCTGTATTCCGTATGAAAGCCCGCCACCAATTCAGTTTCGGCTTCCGGCAAATCAAACGGCACGCGGTTCGTTTCTGCGATTGCAGCGATCAGGTAAAGAATGAACCCGAGTGGTTGATAAAAAATGTTCCAGTGCAGGCCATACCAGCCGGACTGCTGTTCGACAATGTTGTAGATGTCCAGCGTGCCGGAAATCAGAATGACGCCGATTAAAGAGAGTCCCAGCGCCAGCTCGTATGAGATCATCTGCGCCGAAGACCTTAGCCCACCCATCAAGCTGTACTTGTTGTTCGAGGACCAACCGGCCAGCGCAATTCCGTAAACGCCTACGGAAGTGACGCCCAGTACGTAAAGCAACGCCACATCAAAGCGCGCGATAACGAGCGGGAACGTACCGAGAAAGGGAAGTGTGACTGTTGGCCCAAACGGGTAGACGATGATGGCCATGATGGCGGTCACCACCGCAATCATGGGCGCGAGCAAAAACACGAAGCGCGTTGACTGATCCGGTACCAGATCTTCCTTCATCATGGTCTTGATGAAGTCGGCGAACGGTTGCAGCACTCCGCCAAAACCCACGCGGTTTGGTCCGACGCGTCCCTGGATGAATGCAAGCACGCGGCGCTCGGCCAACACGGTGAAGGCCACCAGCAGCATGATGGTCAAGAAGGCAAACGTGATTGCCACGACCAGCGTTATCGCGTGAATGTATTGGTTATTCCAATCCATTTGTTCGTAAATCGTGAATCGTAAATCGTGAATCGTTAAATCGATGCCCGCTGCTCAAACCGGCTATTTACGATTCACGATTTACGATTTACGAGTCGCTAGTCTCCCGACACTGCTGCTTCGCGTCCCAGTTTCGCGTCTACGGTAATCTGGTAGAGCGGCGAGACGCGCACCGTGTCGGGCCGGGGATTGCCGGCGGCCAGTAAATGAAACTGTGAAACCTTGTCTGTAAGCGTGCCAATCTTAAACAGCTCATGACCGACTTTTGGCGTGACACTTAACTTATCGCCAGAATCGGGCAAAGCCTCCACACTCTGCCGCAGATCACTCATCGCCACCGACAAGTCGCGCTCCTCCACAATGCTGTAACGGGCCTGCACTGGATTCGACTCGTCTTTCAGCACCGGGTAGCGCAGTCCCGCATACGCGGGGACACGCTCCGCAATCTCACGGAATACCGCGCTCGCCGACATCTCAAAACCGAAATCTTTGCCTAACTCAGCGGCCAGGGCGGCCGTGATCATCCAATCCGGCTTCGCCTGATGAACGGGCGGAATCGACTGGCGCACGCGTTGCACCAGACCATCGTTGTTAGTGAACGTGCCATCCACTTCGGCAAACGAACCAGCCGGCAGTACGACATCAGCGAAGGCAGTTGTGTCCGTTTCAAATAATTCCTGGACCACCAGGAAATCAAGTTTGTCCAGCGCCTCTTCACGACCCCGGAAATGTTGAGGCAGAAAACTACCCGCGACATACATTGCACGAATCGAATTGCCCGCAGCGTCGAGCATTTCTTCGGCCGACATCGCGCCGTTCATCAGACCCATGTCATGCGCTCCGATGCTGTTGTTGAATAACGGCAGCGGATGCAACAGAACGCGACGCCCATCAGCGCGGAACGTATTAGCAAGTTGGGCTACAATTGATTGAGACGCAGCATTCAGTTCGCCGCCGAACATGATGACGAAGTCGCCTTGAGTTTCGTTAATCGTCTGTCGCAACGAGGCCAGTTCATTTGCCTCAAGGCCCATCTTTTGCGCCGCCGCAGTTTCATTCGAACTATCGCCTAACGCCCAGATAGCAGCGTTCTCGGTCCCCGGCCGGATGTGAATGAACTGCGCAGCATGCTCAAGCAACCTGATCGGTGTCGCGTTTAAGACGAGAAGTTTTGCAGCGCCATTGTTGACGGCCTGGCGAATTTGTTTGCCGGTCAATGGCTGTAGTTCTTCAGGCTCACCGCCAATCAACAGAATAGTTTTCGCGTAGCGAATGTCACGATGTGTCGCCAGCGCCGCGCCGAGGTTATCGAAGAAAGGTTTCAGGCTAAACGCATCGGTGGCCGTGTAGTTGTTCGTGCCGGCTACTTCAGTGGCAAACTTGTAGAGCGCATAATTTGCTTCGTTGGTAATGCGTGGACTGCCAACTACCGCCAGCGCATCTGGCCCGTGCGCAGCAGTCACAGCTCTAAGTTGTTCGCCGACGAACCGAATCGCTTCATCCCAGGTGGCGGGAATCAGTTTGCCGCCTTTCTTGTAGCGAATGAGCGGCGTGCGCAGGCGCGCTTCGTGATTAACGAAAGGGTGACCAAAGCGCCCTTTGATACAAAGGAATTCGCCGTTATGACCGTTGACGTAGCGATCGCGGGCTACGATGCGCATCAATTCACCAGCGCGTGAGCCGAGAGACATTTCGCAACCGTCAGAACAATAGCTACAAGTGGAAATTGTTTGCGCCAGCTCCCATGGCCGAGCCTGGTGCCGGTATGTTCCGTCCAACAACGTCCCGGTGGGACAAACTTCAATGCAATTGCCACACTGCGAACAATCGAGCCAGCCACCGTAAGTGCCGATGACGGTGTTTGCGCCGCGGCCGCCCGCTTCGATCGCGTCTTCGCCCATCCACTCATCGCAAACGCGCGTGCAGCGTTTGCACAAAATGCAGCGCTGCGGATCATTAGCCACCATCGGTGAGAGATATCGCTCCGGATAGTAGTTTTTCTTTTCAGTAAAACGTTCTTCCAGACCGCCCCAATCGAATGTCATTTCCTGGAGTTCGCACTCACCACCGCGATCGCAAACCGGGCAATCCAGCGGATGATTGGCAAGCAAAAACTCCAGCATCGAGCGTTGCGCTTTTTCAATCTCCTCGGTTTGAGTCTCCACTACCATGCCGTCAGTGCAGATGATGGTGCAGGAGGTCTGCAACTTTGGCATCTTTTCAATGCGCACCAGACACATGCGGCAGGAGGCCTGCAGCGCCAGATCCGAGTAGTAACAGAACGAAGGGATGTCGAAACCCTTGTCGCGACACACATCGATCAGCCGCGCCCCCTTGGGCACTTCGAATTCCTTGCTGTTGATGTTGACTTTGATAACTTCTGTTGACATTCGGATCGCAACTCCAGTCCGCGCAGCGGACGACTGACAATAGCCCAGCACTTCAGTGCTGGGAACTCGTAACGTAACATTCCTTAGTCCGTGTAACGAACGGCTGATATGGTCACTCT
>JBPCLZ010000063.1:0-53216 GCA_051002775.1 Pyrinomonadaceae bacterium
CTCCACGCTTCCTTCAGACCTTGCCTCACGACAACGCCCTTGCGCTTTGCTATCCTTCACCTCCATCAGGTTGGAAAGGGACTTTCACCCTCAAGTCGTCGAACATGCTCGGCACACGCTATTTTCAGTTCGTCCGCTAAGCGGACTTAAAGGCACAGAAGTGCATTTGGAGTGTGGAATCTTCCAGAGTCAAACCTGCATAGTGCTGTTTAGTTTTTTACAAGATTCCTTGCTTATCGTTCAGAGATTGGAACGTAAGGCAGGTCACGCTGGCCGACATATTCCGCGCGCGGGCGGATGAGTTTGTTATCGGCATACTGTTCAAGGATGTGGCCGGTCCAACCGCTAATACGGCTAACGGCGAAGATAGGTGTGTAAAGGTCTAGCGGAATTCCCATCATGTAGTAAGTGGAAGCGGAGAAGAAATCAACGTTCGGGAAAAGGCCCTTTTCGCTCTTAATCACTTCCTCAACCTTGCGCGACATTTCATACCACTTGGAATCGCCCGCAACCTCTCCCATTTCCTGCGAGAACTTTCGTAAGTGCGTTGCGCGCGGGTCCTCCGTCTTATAAACAGCGTGGCCGAAACCCATGATTTTTCGTTTTTCAGCCAGCGCTTTTTTTATATAAGGCTCGACATTTTCTACTGACCCAATCTCAAGCAGCGTCTTCATCACATTTGTGTTGGCGCCGCCATGCAATGGCCCAGACAACGCGCCAATGGCCGCCGTCACAGACGCGTACATGTCGGCAAGCGTTCCCGCCACCACGCGTGCTGTAAAAGTTGACGCGTTCAGTTCATGATCGGCGTGCAGAATCAGGCAAACGTCAAAGATGCGCGTCTCTCGCTCGGAAGGGCGTTCGCCTTTCAATTGATAAAGAAAATTGGCTGCAATATTTAGATTTGACTCCGGCTTTATCGGCTCGAGCCCACGACGAATGCGATCAGCCGCGGTTACGAGGGTGGGAAACTGCGCCGTCAGTTTGATAGCTGTCTTGACGCTGGCTTCGCGTGACAGATTTCGCGCGTCGGCATCGTAAAACTCTAACGCGGACACCACCGTCCGTAACACGTCAATCGGCTCAGCCTCGCGCGGAAACTGTTTGATTAGAGCAATAACTTCATTCGGAACTTCGTAGGCGGCGCGTATTGAGCGCTCGAGCTCTGAAAGTTGGGCAGCCGTCGGCAGGCGCTTGTTCCAAAGCAAAAAAATTACTTCTTCAAACGTCGAATGCTCGGCCAAATCGTGAATGTTGTAGCCCTGATAGATCAGTTCCCCTTTTTCGCCATTGACGTCCGAGATGGATGAAGTTGCAGCGGCAACTCCTCTGAGTCCCGCTGCGGACGTACCGGCCGGCGCATTTACTTTTGTACTCATAAAATTTTTCGGTGGGCCGAAGATAACAAACGACAGCCGCGCGTGACAAGCGAGCGTCAACTAAAACCAAAGCGGTTTTCCGGTGTCATGAGGTCAGTACCACACGCGGTAGCGGGTGGGTGATCGACCCTACAATTTACCTTATCGCAAAATGCAACACTCACAACTGAGAGGCCTGAGGCTGAGAACGCAACCCACCCGCTACCGCGTGGTGGTACTGACCTCATGACACAACGAACAGCTTTAACGGCGCGTCACGACAACTGGATCGCCGCGTTTCGCCTTTAATAGTTTGGCCGCGGAACTATTCTTTGCCGCAATTTCCAAAAAGCCGGCGCTGCCCCAAAGACAAAAGAGTTTGTCCTCTTGCGTCTCGGCAGCAAAGAAACGGTGAAACGTATCGACGTGTTGCTCTCTAATCTTTAGGCGAAACCCATCATCAATGATGTTGTCAGGCAATTCATTTGCGGTGATGTTCGTAACGCAGTTGCCAAAATGATCGATGTGAATTATTCGTCCTGAAATAACGCCGTCGCGCGATCTTTCAGGACGCAGCGTTGGCAGATGAACCAAGTCGTCAACTTCAACACTCAACTCTTCGGGCGCTATACCCAGTGACAGAGCGGCTGCAACGGGCGCGAAAACGTCCCGGCCGTTGAAGGTGTCGCTAACCGGATGCCGAAAGTATTTTGCGTTATTGAGATGAAAGATTCGCGGTTTCGATTGGTCGCAAACATAACTAAAAATGCCATTGTCAGGGCCGACAAAAAACTGGCGTGCCGCCTCGATCAAAAGGGGGTGACGACTTGAACCAACCCCCGGATCGACAACCGCAACATGAATTGTGCCGTTGGGGAATGCACTGTGTGCGGCAAGCAGGGTGAAGGCTGCCGCTTCGATATCCCGAGCGGGAACTTCATGGGTTATGTCGACGATTTGTGCGTCGGGATTATAAGAAAGAATGACGCCTCTCAGCGCGGCGACGAAGTAGTCGGAGTTTCCGAAATCAGTGAGCAGTGTAATCGGCGGCCGGGCGCGAGCGCGGCGTGGCCCAAAATTAGTAACGCGGAGACTTAATTCTTTCGAACCACGCCTCCGCGTCTTTGTCTGCCGCGACTTTTTAGTCACGATGGTTTTTAGTTTTTTGCCGCCCTCAGTCGTCACTGGATGCGAGTTTCGTTCTCGGTGCGAATCTTCAGCTGCTGGCCGCGCTCCAGACGCAAATCCCGACCGCGACTGGTTAGAACCCCGGCTGTTCCGACTGAGCCACCAATTGCCGCGCCGATCGCTGCGCCCTGCGCGCCGCCAAAAATTGCGCCGAGGATTGCGCCTACGCCCGCGCTGGCGCCCACCTTCGAAACATCGTCTTTCGTCGAGCTGCGTCCTTTTACACCACCTTCGGAATCAACTGTACCGCTGTCGTCGCTGCTACCCGTGTGAACGATCTCGACCACGGAAGCATTGAAGGGACTGGAGCGCCCATCGGCCATGCGAATTGAATCAAACGATAGTTGCAGTTGCGACGATCCCTTTACCTTTCCGGCACGCTTAACGCGCACAACGCGGCCTTCAATGGTCGCTCCGGCAAATTCACTCGGTGTGACAATTCGTGCCTGGAAAGGGTCACCCGGCTGGCTTGCTTCCGTTGACAAGCTCGATTGCAATTCAATCGTAAGCACGCTGTCGCGCGGAATAAACACTGGCCCATTGTTGCCGACTGGCGCTGAACTGGAAGGTTGCGAATTGTCGGAAGGGTCGTCTGGGGCCGAATTAACGGTGCCACGCCGGCTGAGCCCAGTCGGAATCGAAGAATTGAAATTGCCTCGGTCATAGCCCGTCGCGTATCCCTCTTCGAAGCCCTGCTGATAACCGTCTTTGTAATCTTCCAACGTACCCCACGCCTTGTTGTAGGTGCGGTCGGCGCGCTGGTATTCATCCTTCCTTTGATAATCTCGCGGGGCGCGGTCCGACACGTCGCGATAGCCCGCGTTGTAACCGTCGGAGTAGCCCGTTCGATAACCGCGTTCGAGAGCGGTCGACTGCGTTTGTGAAACTGAAGCGGCATTCGACGCGGCCGCCGCCATTGAGAATAGGCCAGCCGCGACAAGAGCCAAAAAAAAGAACTTAAGATATTTCATACTGTTGTTCCTTCCAAAGATTGACGGCGCCGAAAGCATAAAGGCCCGCCGCAGGGTCCTCGGGAGAGCCAACCTCGTGCGATCCGAATGCTACCACTGCAAAGGCTCGCTAACAATGCGAAACGGACCGTTGTTTCGCACTCGTCGCAGATGGGCATTGTGATCATGCTTGACCACCCTGTAGTGCACGCCTAGACTCAAAAACGAGCGTGATGACAAAATCTGAGCCGCCCTTCAGATGCCGAATTCGCGGCAACGGTTGGCGTCGCAACAAGCTGCAATAATGCCAGAAAATCGCAGAGTCTATTTAGATTACAGCGCAACGACCCCGGCTGACCCGCGCGTCGTTCAAGCGATGCTGCCCTACCTTACCGAGAAGTTTGGCAACGCTTCTAGCGTACATGGATTTGGGCAAGAGGCGAGGGCGGCTGTGGACCGCGCGCGCCGCGAAGTGGCCACGCTGCTTGGCGCGCGGGCCAACGAGATTGTGTTTGTATCGGGCGGCACTGAAGCGAACAACCTGGCAATTCGTGGAGTTTGTGAAGCTGCTGAGGCGCATGGACGACACATTGTCACCTCCGCAATCGAGCATTCCTCTGTCCGAGGAATCTGCGAGGCGCTTGAAAAGCGCGGCTGGGAAGTGACACGTCTCCCTGTCTATGAAAACGGAATAGTAAAGACCGAGGACGTGCGCGCGGCTTTGCGATCAGACACGGTTTTGATTTCGGTAATGCTGGCGAACAATGAAATCGGGACCATTCAGCCGATCGAAGAGATTGGTGCGCTGGTGCGCGCCGAACGGGAGCAAACGGCGCGCCGAATATGGTTCCATACCGATGCTGTGCAGGCAGCTGGTCGCAGGGAGCTAAATGTCGAAACCCTTGGCTGCGATCTGTTGTCACTTTCGGCACACAAGCTCTATTCGCCTAAAGGCACCGGAGCCCTCTACGTTCGTCGCGGCGTTAGATTGGCTTCGCAGAATCTCGGCGGACATCAGGAGCGCGAGCGACGTGCGGGCACTGAAGGCATTCCCGGCATCGTCGCGTTTGGAGAGGCTGCGAAGCTCGCTCGTGAGGAGATAAATCAGCGCGTGCAGCATGAAGAACGGCTGCGAAATATTTTTGAAAAAGGGGTGACTGAGCGCATCGACGACATCGTCTTTAACGGTGACCACACAGGTCGATTGTCGCATGTGTCAAACATTTCTTTTCGTTTCATTGAAGGCGAAGGGCTGTTGATCGGTTTGGATCTTCAGGGCATTGCTGTCTCAACTGGCTCTGCCTGCTCCTCGGGAACACTGGAGCCGTCGCCTGTGATCCTTGCGTTAGGCCGCAATGATGAACTGGCTCGGGGGGCGATCCGATTCAGCTTTGGCAAAAACAATACAGAAGCTGACGTTAACTATGTACTGGAAGTTTTATCGCGGGTGGTCGCAAAACTGCGCGAGCTTTCGCCATTAAATAAGAGTCGCAAGCTTGAACCAGTCGCGGCCGAATAACTCCTCGTGGCTTATTCAGAAATCTTCAAAGACCACCTCGCGAATCCGCGCAACGCTGGCGAACTCGACGACGCAAGTGTAGTAGCCGAAGAGACCAACCCGGTCTGTGGAGACCGGCTACGACTTTCGCTGCTAATAACCGACGGAACCATTGAAGTCGCGCGCTTTCTCGCTTATGGCTGCCCGCCAACTCTCGCCTGCGGATCAGCGCTGACTCTATTGATTGAGGGGAAAACTATTGATGAGGCCAGGCTAGTAAATAGACATCAATTGGTTGACGCTGTCGGTGGTCTTCCCTCAAGAAAACAGCACGCCGCGGCGCTGGCAATTGAGACTCTGCGCTCAGCAATTGAACAAAGAAAGAGCGGGGCCAAGCGCCCCGATGTGGCATAGACTTCAGTCTGTGTCACCGTACCAGCCACAGACTAAAGTCTACGCCACTGCCCAACTTAAGGCTGAGTCAAGCGTGGCCGCGTGGCCTGCTGCGAGGCGCCCGGTCGATGATAATCAGGCCCACAATATCTTTTCGGCTCAGTGCCAAGTACAAACGTCCTGGTCCTGATCACGGGACAACTCTCAACCGCTATCAATCCGGTGCTTGGATCAATATCAAGAGTAATCGTTCCTTCCAAGCGCCCACTCTCATTAGTGCGAAGTTCGGTTCTTGGCTTGCGCGGTGAAGGACTAGGCGAAATTTCTAAAGTCGGCATAGGGACAACATCGCCGGGCTCGAGCGTCGGCAACTCCTCCGGCGTAACTTCCAATTCCGGAATAATCTCAGCGCCGCGAGGCGAAGTGCCATTAATAAAAAGCTCAATGCGCTTGTCCGGATCATCAGGCCCGGCAGGCGCGCCTGTCTTTGGATTAATCGGTATCTGTTCAATGCCGGCCGGCATGGCCCAATCGCCTTGCCATTCCGGATGTTGGGCCAATGCCACCTGCATAAAGTCGGTCCATATCGGCAACGCTGAATTCGCGCCCGTCAGGCCGAGTTGTGAGTTGTCGTCAAATCCGACCCACACGACGCAGACCAGGTTCGGCGTGAAGCCCGCAAACCAGCCATCGCGCGAGGTCCCTGTTTTCCCGGCAACGTTTGCCTTAAGTCCGCGCGCGCGCACCGGCGCCGCCGTGCCGCGATTCACCACGTCCTTCATAAAAGAATTCATCACATACGCAACGTCGGGATGAAACACTTCGCTTCTTTGCGGTGTGGGCGCGGCGATAGTTACGCCGGTACCCGTCGTGATGCGATTGATTGCGATCGGACTGGTGCGAGTGCCCAGGTTTGCGAATGCCGTGTAGGCAGACGCGATTTGCAGCGGGGTCGCTTCACTAGTGCCCAGGGCCATTGCCGGGTAAGCCCGGGCTGGTTTAGGCAGGCCCGCCCTGGCGGCGAGATTCATGATGCGGCCAATCGTCACTTCCATCGCCACGTCAACCGTGACCACATTTAAACTACGAACCAGTGCATCGCGCAGGGTGACGGGCGCGCGTGAGTAGCTGTCGCCAAAGTTGCCGGGCGAATATTCCTGATTGTCGTAGGTGAATGTCTTTGGTTCATCGACGTAGGTAGTCGCCGCCGTGATAACCCGAGGAACTGGATCATAGGCAGTGTTGAGCGCGGTTGCATACACAAAGGGTTTGAAAGATGAACCTGGTTGCCTGTAGGCGTCAGTGGCGCGGTTGAGCTGGCTTTTGCCGTAGTCACGACCACCAACCATCGCCACAATCTCTCCGGTCTTTGCGTTCATCGCAATCAGCGCCGCCTGCAGCGTTCCCGGCGCAAAGCGCTTGGCTTGAATTTTGTCGAGGCCGGCTAACTGTTTTGTGAGTGCAGCATAAGCTGCGCGTTGTAAATCGAGATCGATGGTGGTGTAAATCCTCAGGTGCTCCGCTGCACCAGGCCCCGCAATGATGTCGCCAAGTTGGCCCTGAACGTAGTCAGCAAAATAAGGCGCATCGGAAATGTCGATGCGGCCTTTGATCGCCGCAACTTGCAACTTTTCTGCTTTTGCCCTGGCTGCCTCATCCGCTGTAATGGCCCCGGTTTGCGCCATGTTATCCAAAACCTGGTTACGACGTGCGGTGGCCGTTTCGACATCGTGATATGGATTGTAACGATTGGGACTGCGAATCAAGCCTGCAAGAAAAGCAGCCTCGGGCAGGGTCAGATTGGTGACGTCTTTGTTGAAATAAGCGTCCGCGGCTTCGCCAAACCCATTTATCGAAAAGCCCGCATGCTGGCCCAGGTAAACCTGGTTCGCGTAGAGCACGAATATTTGCTCCTTCGATAGTCGAGTCTCGAGAATGATCGACATATAGGCTTCTGCAGCCTTGCGTCGCAGCGTGCGTTCGGGCGAAAGCAATAGGTTCTTAACTAACTGCTGCGTGATGCTGGAGCCACCCTGTCGCGCAATTGGCGAATTCGGATCCGCATCGTAGCGCCGCACCAACGCTCGCAGAATGCCGCGAAGATCTACACCGTAATGTTCAAAAAACGACCTGTCCTCAGTTACCGTGATTGCCTTTACAAGATGCGGCGGCAGATCGTTGTAGCCGACGATTTTACGTTTCGTTCGATCGCGGCCTGTGACCGAGCTGATCAACTGCGGCTCGAGCCAGGCTTTATCCAATTTCGCGTTGTTGTCCAGGTCCGAGATTCCGCTGATCGCCTTGCCTGTACGCGTAAACTGGATGCGCACATGCTGAAACTGTCGCTGACCGTCGACTACATTGCTGTCGCTTGGATCAATATCAACCGCGCCATTGTTGACCACATAGCGGCCCCGCCCTTTGTCGGCCTGTTGGGCCTTTTCCACGTAGCCCGAGCTCTTCAAAAATTCCAGCAGTTGATCCTGGCTGATTCCCTGCCCCACATGGACCAACTTTGGCGCCGCGTAAATTCCTGCGGAACGCGTGAACACTTCGCCCCTAAGCAGATTGTCGATACGCCCGGAAAAAACGGTCCAGTAATAAATCAAAAAACCAATGGTGATAACTGCGATAGCGGCGAGCGGAATTATTACCGGCGGGCTCATAAGCCGTCGCAGGACACGGCGGCGGAAACTCGCTTGCGGTTGCGCATAAGCGACGACGCGAGTTTGGCCTCGAGGATCTTTTCCCCTGCTAATCCCGGGTGGCTTTCCTTCAGGTGGGTATCTTACTGGCATAGACAGGCGATAGACCGTGTTGGTCTAGTTGTCGTTCGGGCTGTGGTCGTCGTCCATCCTCGTATCTCAAATGCTAACCTCTCGTTCCCGGGGTGTCCACTTAATTGACATTAGTGGGTCAACCTGATGTCCGATAAGCTTTAGCTTGTCGCAACGCCGCGACAAAATAAAGGAAGCTCTGATCAAGTGAAGGCGTCCGCTCCTTGGAGTGCGGCACCCGGCGCCGCTTTGGCCGGTACGGGCCAGATAGGTCAGTCGGACAAAAGCGCTGCCGGACCAGCGCACTCCAAGGAGTCGATGCTTCCACTTGATCAGAGCGTTCTAAAGTTTATCGGAGATATGAAAGAAACTGGGCCCATTACGTAATTGACAGCATGGTAGTCTTTAGCTAACGTCAAAAGTTAACTGCGCTTTAGATGCGATTCGAAACTTATGAGTCTATCGCCAAAGCGAAGACCTTTGCTCGCCGGCAATAATCGCCGCCTCCTCTTTTCTCTTCTAGCGGTGATGGTCGCTATGGGCGGTGGGACTATTGGCTTCCATCTCATCGAAGGGTGGTCGATACTTGATAGCCTGTATGCCTCGGCGCAAACTGTTACCACCGTGGGCTACGGTGATGTTACGCCTGTCACGCGCAACGGCCGATTTTTTTGCGATTCTTCTCATGCTTGGCGGCGTGGGCGTTGTGCTTTATGCGTTAACTTCAACCGTACATGCAATCGTTCAATCCGAATTAGTTGCCACCTTCGGCGAGCGGCGGCAATCGCGAAAAATGAGCAAACTCAGAGATCATTTCATCATTTGCGGCGCGGGACGCGTCGGTTCGCACCTTGTGCGCACGCTGCTGAACGGCAACGACATCTTTGTGGTCATCGAAAAGGACAGTCAAAGAGTTGAGGAGTTAACCAAGCTGGGAGTGATTGTGCTGGTACGTGATGCGACGCTCGAAGGGACTCTGCGCGAAGCAGGGGTCGAAGTTGCGCGCGGGCTTGCAACGTGTCTACCGGACGACGCAGACAACGTTTACGTCGTGCTGACCGCTCGCGATTTGAATCACAATTACATATCGTTGCGCGCGCCGCCGAAGAGCAGGCGGAAGCCAAGCTGATTCGCGCGGGCGCCAATCGGGTAGTTGCACCAACGATTATGCGGGCATCGAATGGCGATGGCGCTGACCAAGCCCGCCGTTGACGACTTCATCGGCTCAATTACGGCAAACAAGTTGGAGCTCGCATTCGAGGAATTAACGGTTGATTCAACTTCGCGATTAGTGGGTCAGAAGCTAAGTGAGACAAACATTCGCTCGGAGCTCGACATTGTAGTTGTTAGTATCCGGCGCGCGGACGGCCAGATACTTTTCAATCCCAGCGGCGATGCCGTCATCGGCAGTGGCGATATTCTCATCGCCATTGGCCACGCGGACTCGTTAATGAAACTGAACAAGGAGGCCAGTGGATCGGCCGTTGGTCTTGGATAGATGAAAATTCTCGTTACTGGCGGCAGCGGTTATCTGGGCACGCACGTATGCCGCTTCTTTAATGCCGATGATTTCTCGCGCCGCACCGGTCACGACATTCTTGACGACGAGGACGTCAAACTTGTGGCTGAGTATGACGCCGTAATTCACCTCGCAGCTCATCTCGATAAAGACCCGCAAGCCGCTGAACTCTGTTTTCGCACCAACGCTGAAGGCGCAGCGAACGTCGTAAAGAACCTCAAGCCTAACGCCGCGTTTATCTACGCTTCGACCCGGGACGTTTACGCCACCCATGCGAATATGTATACGGAAGTTTCAGAAACCTGTGCAACCGACTATAGCGGCCACACTGCTCTGGAGTGGTCCAAACTAATAGGTGAACGTTACGTTGAGTATTTCGCGCGCCGCAACGGCGTGCGCGCTTGCATTTTTCGCATGTCCACCGTTTACGCGCGGCCTTCCGAGGGCAACGAAGCAGGTTTTGTCACTCATTATGTGGAATCGGTAAAGCGCGGCTGGCCCATTCATCTTCCTTTCGACGGGCAGCCCATACGCGACATCTTGCACGTTGATGATTTTTCGGCCGCCTGCCAAAGCTTCATTGACTCAGCGCAGGCTTACGGTCTGTATAATCTTGGCGGCGGGATGCGCAACTCACTAAGCTTGCGAGAGCTCGTCGCTATGATCGGTAGAATGATTGAACTTGAGCCGGTGATTATTGACGCCGGGGCGTTACCACCGAATGTTCCAATTCGTTATGTTTCAGATCTAACGAAGATCCGCGAACAGCTTGGCTGGGAACCTCAGATTCGAATCGAGGAAGGACTACGCAGCTTGCTGTGAGTAAGACCCAGTCAAGGAAAAAAAGAGATTTGCCATCTGTCATTTGCCATGTCTCATTTGTCATCGGGAAACAGTTGCTGTGTCGAACGAAAAGATAATTCGAAAGGCATGGATTCAATGAAAATGAGAAAATGTCAGATGGCAGATGACAAATCTTCTTAAAAGAAGAATTTAAGATGTCACCCGAGTCTAAACAAGTCAGGCGCATCATCGTACGCGGCACCAACTGGGTTGGCGACGCGATGATGACTTTGCCTGCCTTGCGCGAGTTGAGACGCCTTTTTCCCGATGCTCACATCACGCTTGCGACGCGTTCCTGGGCCCGGGGATTGTTTTTTGGCGCAGAGTATATTGACAAACTGCAAATCCAGGATGGACGCGGAATACGCTCTTTCTGCCAGCAATTGCGCGGTTGGCGAAAAGGTCAATTTGATCTGGCGGTCCTCTTAACCAATTCCTTCGAATCTGCCCTGGTTGCCGCCCTTGCCGGGATTCCGGCAAGGATCGGATATGCATCCGATGGCCGCGCCCGCTTATTGACCCACCCTATCCAGCTGCCCGAATGGCGCAGCACCAGGCACGAAATTTTTTACTACCTGAGAATTGTTGCCGAGCTTGAATGGTTGTTCACCAGACAGCAAACCTTTCTCGAAGTTCAACCAGATGCGTCCCTCGAGGTGTCGGAAAGTCGCAAAGGGGAGGCGCGTTATCTGCTACAGCGGCAGGGCGTGCATGGCGATCGGCCAATAATTGCGTTGTGTCCCGGTTCAATAAACAGCCGCGCCAAGCGCTGGCCGGCAGAAAGCTATGCTGTGGTTGCCGATCGCTTTGTCGATACGCTGCAGGCGCAGATACTGCTCGTAGGGTCACCACAGGAACTGGACGTTTCGCAGCACGTCGTCAGCTGCATGCACAATAAGCCGCTGGTTTTAACTGGCAAAACTGACATTGCTCAACTCGTCGGGATTCTGAGCCTCTGCGACTTGCTGGTAACCAACGACACGGGCCCGGCACACATTGCCGCCGCGTTAGGACGTCCTACCCTGGTGATCTTTGGACCTACAAATCCACTGACTACGCGGCCGTTCTCGCCCTATGCGGAAATTATTCGTTTTCCGCCGGAGTGTGCGCCCTGCATGTTGCGTGATTGTCCGATTGACCATCGTTGTATGACGGCCATTACGCCGGATGGGGTCTTCGCACAAGCGCAAGAGTTGTTGTCCAACAAACGGCCGCTTGGCGCTTGCGAGCATTCGCGGTCTTTGGGTGCGGAAAACGACGAAACAAGGTTGGTCGAACAAGTAAAACTATAGGTTGCCTTTGACTGGGTTCTCGACGCGTACGTCGGCGGAATTTAGCCCCGCCATTCAAGGCCCGGAATGGTAAACGAGTCGTTCGCGTCGCGTGGCGACGCCTGAAACTAGCGCTATTTTTCGACGTTCGCCGCGCGAAGGGGACAAATTTCGAATTGAACTCGGCCTTGAAAAGGCCGGGCTAAGTTTTACCGATGCTGCGCGTCGAGAGCTTGATGAAAGATTCAAATAGAAATGAACCAGGCAGTTTTCATCGATCGCGACGGCACCATTTCCGAAGAAGTAGGTTATATCAACCACGCCTCGCGCTTTCGCTTGTTTCCCTATTCGGCTGCTGCAATTGAGCAGTTGCATGAAAGTGGCTATCTCGCGATCTTAGTCACGAACCAGGCCGGCGTCGCGCGTGGTTATTTTGCCGAAGAGATGGTTCAGGCCGTTCATAAACGAATGACTGACGAACTTGAGGCGAGTGGCGCGAAGCTCGACGCCATCTATTATTGCGCCCATCATCCGTCGGTGGGTAAGCCGCCCTATCGACTAGACTGCGACTGCCGCAAGCCAAAACCTGGCTTGCTGTTGCGCGCGGCGCGAGACTTCGACCTTGACCTGACAAATTGTTGGATGGTCGGCGACCGTTATAGCGATGTGGAACTAGCCAGGAACGCCGGCGTGAAATCCGCGTTCGTCTTAAGCGGCTATGGGCGCGGCGAGTGGGAACACCAACGCGACACCTGGGCCATCCTGCCCGATCTGGTTGCGGAAGATTTATTGGAAGCTGTTAGTCTAATCCGCAATCTGAATTTGGTGACATCCGCATCGAGGAAAACGTCTTGACTGTTGAGCGAACACTCTTGCAGGAGCGTTTGATAAGTATTGTCAGACGCTTTGGTGGTCGGCGCATTCTGGTAATCGGCGACCTAATTGCCGACCAGTTCGTCTATGGCGCAATCGATCGAGTTTCCCGCGAGGCGCCGGTGTTTATTCTTCGTCATGAACACACCGAAACATTACCCGGCGGCGCGGCCAACTGCACCATGAACCTTGCCTCGCTCGGCGCCTCGGTCTCATTGATCGGAGTTCGCGGAGACGACGAAGCTGGTCGCACTGTCACCGAGAAGTTGACCAGCGCCGGTGTTGACACCACGGGTCTTCTGACTTCGGATGCGCTCCGTACCACCACCAAGGTTCGCATTCTCGCTGGACAATTACACTCGACGCGCCAGCAAGTAATTCGCATTGATTACGAAGGCAACGCCTTGACGGAGGTTGCCGTGCGGAAAAAATTGCGCGAAGCCGTACTCGAACACGCGCGGTCGGCGGATGCAGTCATAGTTTCCGACTACAACTACGGTGTTGCCGACGCTGAGATGGCTGCCTTCACTAAAGATGTGGCAGCCGCAAGAAAAATCCCGTTGCTCGCTGATTCGCGCTTTCGGCTGTCAGGTTTTGCGGGCTTTACATCGGCAACGCCAAACGAAGACGAAGTTGAACAACTATTGGGAAAACAAATTTCGGATGTGACCGAACTGGAATCCACCGCCGAACAGCTGCGGGAGGAACTGGGATATCGGGCGATCCTGGTAACGCGTGGCGGCCAGGGAATGATGCTGCTGGAAGACGGCGTTCCGGCCATCCACATCGACGCGGTAGGCTCGCACGAGCCGGTGGATGTTACCGGCGCGGGTGACACGGTTATCGCTACTTATGCGCTCGCGTTGGCTTCCGATTCGTCTTTCCCCGATGCCGCCCGACTTGCAAACTACGCCGGCGGCCTGGTGATCATGAAGCGGGGCACCGCCTCAGTGACGCGCGAGGAACTTGAAAGTTCCGTGCTCCATTCAGAAGTTTCGTAAAATAATGACCGCTTCATCATCAACAACCCTTGATGCCACTTCGCGAATTCTCGATCGCAATCCGCTGATCGCACAAATCGAAGCTGCAAAAAGTGAGGGACAAACAATTGTCCTGACGAACGGTTGTTTCGACGTTCTGCACGCCGGCCACATTCGTTACTTGCTGGGTGCGCGCGAACTCGGGGATGTCCTGGTGGTGGCAATCAATGCCGACGCACAGGTAAGGGCACTGAAAGGAGGTGGCCGTCCAATCCTCTCCGAACATGACCGCGCCGAGTTAGTAGCTTCGATTGAAGCCGTGGACTTCGTGACCGTTTTTGACGAGCCTACAGTCGAGCAATTGCTGCTGGCGCTGCGGCCCGACGTTCACGCAAAGGGTACGGATTACACTGAGGAAACTGTTCCAGAGCGCGATGTGGTACGATCTTTTGGCGGGCGTGTCGCTATCGTTGGAGATCCAAAAAATCATTCAACTTCAGAAATGCTCAAGCGCTTAAAGTAGGACAGGCATTCTTGCCTGCTTTTGATTTTCGAGAAAGTCACTGGCATCGATGCGCAAAGCTTCATCCATCCTGGAAATATTCAAGCCTCAAAAACATCGCGCAGCAAGAATTTTGAGAGACAACCCGATTTTAGATCGCCTCATCGAAGTCGGCACGAAGGCCCTGAGGCGCGGGTTGATGTCTGGGGAGACGCTGCGGGCACCGCGCCAGCAGTTACGTCGGCATCGCGCCTCGGCCTTCGATTTATCAACTAAATCGTCAGTAATAGCGCGCCTTTCGGGCGCGCGTGGTGTTTTAGGCTCACTTTGCCAGGGCCTGCGTAAACGATCCCTCCTTACCGGGCTCTTCGACCCGATTCAAATCCAAAAAAATGCACAGGTGATCCGAAAAATCTTACCTCGGGTGTCCCGAGCTGTGCCCGCAAATTCAAATCGAGGCCGTCAGACCACACTTCGCTGCTTAATGGAGACACCGATTGCGTAGAGGCGGGACGTGGATTCAGCGTTGGCGCGTGCCGCTCGGCTTTGTTTGTGCGGCGCTTTTCATTGTGTTCGCGCGACCGCGACCAATTACGCTAGTCATTGGCGGATGTGTCTCAATTGTCGGACTGATGATTCGGGCCTGGGCGGCGGGTCACATCCGAAAAAACTCAGCTCTTGCTACTTCCGGGCCCTACGCTTACACGCGCAATCCGCTGTATTTCGGAAGCTTCATAATGGGCTTGGGCTTCACTATTGGCGCCGGCCGCTGGCTGCTCGGTGTCCTGTTTGGCATATTGTTTCTGGGCATCTATTTCCCGGTCATGCGCGTCGAATCCGCGACCATGCGCCAGTACTTTGGCGGGGAATTTCGCAAATACTCCCACGCCGTACCGATGTTTTTCCCGAGATTGACAGCTTATCGCAAGGCGAATGAAGAGACTCGATTCGACCAAAGCCTTTACCTTCGATATCGCGAGTATGAAGCGGCGCTGGGTTTAGTGATTGCATGGGGTCTTTTAGTTTTCAAAGCGTATTACTGGAAATGAAACTGCTGCTTTCAAAGCTCCGCTTACTGTCGCCGCTGTTTGTGCTGCTGACATTGGCGCTCACTGCCTCGGCACAGCACCTTGCCATCAAATACACGCATCCCTTCGAGCCAAGCGAAGAATTGATTTATGTCGGAGAGTTCTCTCGCCTGTTGTTGAAAAAAGTAGACATCGCGGATTTTCGTTTTACTGCTAAGCGCGAACCTAGCCAGGCGTCGGATGCCGATCAACCAGCCGCCAGTCCCTACGCCTTGAAACTTACCGGCGATATCTCGAGCCGCGGTTTCTTCAGCCGACTTTTCAATCTGCACTTTCACGAACGCATGGAATCGACTGTTGAGCCGATCGGCTTTGCGGTGCAAAAAACAAAACGCATCGACGAACAGGGCAAGCGCCGGCGTGAAAGTGAAATTCTGTTCGATCAAGCGCACGGTCAACTGGTATGGGTTGAGCGTGATCCAACGAACCCCGCCGCCGGTGCTCGAAGTATCACTACAACATTTAAAGGGCAGGTCTTCGATATCCTCTCAGCGATTTATTTCCTGCGAACGCAGCCGCTTGAAGTTGGTAAGACTTTTGAAGTTACGATTAGCGATTCCGGTAGAGTGTATCGTGTGCCGGTAAAGGTGGTTGAAAAGAAGCGCCTGAAAACTGTGCTGGGCCGCGTCGAAGCTCTGCGACTCGATCCCGATCTACACGGACCGGACGGGATGATCAGGGAACCGGGGCAGTTTTCAATTTGGATAACGAGCGATAGCAGACGGATTCCTGTCGCTGCCCGTTTTAAAACAGGATACGGCACGTTTGATGTTACGCTGCGCAAGGTGGTCGGAAATTCCCAACGCAAGGCCTAACCCGATTCACCACGAACGCATTTTGCCTTCACGCTACATTCCGGCTAATTCTTCATTTCATCCAGTCACAATTGCCAAATTATGATGCGTCGCTGAATAGTCATGGTGCCGTCACCACTCATCATTGGACACCGCGGCGCGTCAGCTGTCGCTCCGGAAATTACGCTCGTCGCCTTTTCGCTCGCCTTGCAAGACGGTGCTGATGGCATCGAATTTGATGTGCGGCTCTCCCGCGATCGCGTACCGGTAGTCATTCACGATGCCAATCTCAAGCGCACCGGTCAGTCGGCCCGGCTGGTCGGGGATCTCACTGCCGCTGAGTTGCAGCAATGCAAGGTGTGCAGTTGGTTCAGTCCGGTTCAAGCTGAAAACACGCAGTTTGTTGGAACAGTTCCGACGCTGGCACAGGTATTTGATCTATTTAAGGAAAGGATGCGCTGCTGTATCTGGAGATGAAATTTGATCGTGGAGACGTGATGGGGTTAGCGGAGAGAGTTGTTGCCGAGATTCATAATGCGCAGATTGCTGACCCGGGTGGTAGTTTCAAGTTTTGATCTTTCCGCCATTGCGCTTAAAAAAGGTTGATCCAGCGGTTTCGACCGCCGCTCTTTTTGAACCGAAGCTGTGGCACCCAATTTCCACACTCCGCCGGCTCAAGATGGTGGATGTTGCCGTTGAGCACGGCGCCGCCGAGATCGCACTTCATCACACGCTTGTGTCCTCGCGTATCGTGGAGAAAGCGAACGAGTCACATTTGCCGGTCGTCGTATGGACCGTCGATGCTGTGAAGTGGATCGGGCGGGCTCGCCGGTTGGGCATCAAAGCTCTGATAACAAACAATCCAGCGGCAATGATTCAGCAGCGCCTTATTGTCCGATAAGCTTTAGCTTGTCGACGCCCCGACAAACTAAAAAGTTCCTTGGACATTCGCAGCCAAGCTGGCGAACACCAGCAAACACCCCCAGATGACACCACCGGCGCACCTCTGTATCATGCGCAGCAACCACAATCTAAACAGGAGACTTACTAGATGGCAGTTCAAAAGGGCGCGCCGATTATTGAGCCCAAAGGCAAATTGGGAGTTTTGCTGGTTGGCCTCGGCGCGGTGAGTACGACATTCATCGCCGGCGTTGAAGCGGTGAAAAAAGGCATTGGTCAACCCATCGGCAGTTTGACGCAGATGGGCACTGTCAGGCTTGGCAAACGAACCGACAATCGCTCTCCGTTGATTAAGGACCTTGTCCCATTGGCGCGGCTAGAAGATCTGGTTTTTGGCGCCTGGGATATTTTTGAGGACTCGGCTTATGAGGCGGCGATGCATGCCGGGGTGCTGGAAAAAGATCTTCTTAAGCAATTAAAGACACCCCTGCAGAAGATAAGGCCCATGAAGGCGGTCTTTGATCAAAATTATGTAAAGCGACTAAGCGGCACCAACGTTAAGTCCGGCAAGAACAAGTTTGAACTAGCCAAGCAACTCATAGCCGAGATTGCGGACTGGAAGAAAAAGAACCGTTGCTCACGCGTAGTAATGATTTGGGCAGCCTCGACCGAAATCTTTCTTAAACAGCATCCCGTTCACAAGACGCTTGACTCGTTTGAAAAAGCGATGCGTGAAAACCACAAAGCGATCGCGCCGTCGATGGTTTATGCATACGCTGCTCTGAAGTCCGGTATACCCTTCGCGAATGGCGCGCCAAACTTAACGGTCGACATTCCTGCGTTGAGAATGCTTGCGGAAGAAAATCGCCTGGCAATTTGCGGCAAGGATTTCAAAACCGGCCAAACATTGATGAAGACGATCCTGGCTCCCGGCTTGAAAGCGAGAATGCTCGGGCTCAATGGTTGGTACTCGACCAATATTCTCGGAAACCGCGACGGCGAAGTGCTCGACGATCCCGAATCCTTTAAGACGAAAGAAGAATCAAAGCTTTCGGTGCTCGAATATATTCTTCAGCCCGAAGTATATCCACAACTCTACAAGGATTTTTCACACGTGGTTCGCATTAATTATTACCCGCCCCGGGGCGACAATAAGGAAGGCTGGGACAATATCGATATTTTTGGTTGGCTCGGATATCCAATGCAAATCAAAATTGACTTCCTTTGCCGCGATTCGATTCTGGCTGCACCGATCGTTCTCGATCTTGCGTTGCTTCTCGACCTGGCGCAGCGCTCTGGAATGAAAGGGATCCAGGAATGGCTGTCCTTCTATTTCAAATCGCCGCAGACGGCGCCAGGTTTATATCCTGAGCACGACATTTTCATTCAGCTAATGAAACTCAAGAACACCTTGCGTTATCTGCGTGGCGAGGACTTGATTACACATCTCGGGCTCGAATATTACGACTAACCCTTCACGATAATCGTCTACGCGTTACCCGCACGCGGGTTCAGACAAGGTGGCAGGGGCTTGGTGAGTCTTTTGAGCGGAGCCTGCGCCAAACCGTGCACCACACGGTACCCCACCGTCGCTCCATAGCCTAAGCCTACAAATAAATGGCACGGAATTTCTGACATGAATTGTCACTGAATAAAAGTGCGATGTCTGCCGCAATCTTACTTACTTTCATTAGGCAACCCAATATTTTGTGATGACATTTTCATCGGTGTCGTATATATAGCATCGGTCAATATCGGCGTCCGCAACGTTAGGGACCTTGAAAAGGAAACGCAGGTGGCGGCGGGTGCATCAATTTGGCTAGCGGATCGTTCCTTGCAATAGAGAGGTCGGCCAATGGCGGCTGAACCCAAAGGGCCCTACAAGCAAGTGGGTGGCGCTGCAAGGAGGACGAACATGATTTCGGAAATGGAGCTTAACAAACTAAACGACACTATGGGCACAGTCTTCCTGGATCCTGATCAAAAAAGTCCGCGCGCCCAGGAGTTCGAAGAGCAGCTTTCCGCTCGCATCGTGGGCCAGGAGCGCGCCGTTCGCCGCATGAGCGGCCTTTACCAGATATTCCTCGCCGGCATGAACCCGCCGAACCGGCCGATTGGCACAATGCTGTTTCTGGGGCCAACGGGCTCTGGAAAAACGCGCGTCATCGAAGCCGCGGCGGAGGTTTTGTTTGGCGACTCAAACGCAATTGTAAAAATCGATTGCGCTGAATTTCAGCATTCGCATGAAATCGCGAAGTTAATCGGCTCGCCGCCGGGATACCTGGGCCATCGCGAGACTTCGCCAATGTTGACGCAGGAAAACCTCGACCGTATGCACACGGACGAGTTGAAGCTTTCGCTTATATTGTTTGACGAAATCGAAAAAGCTTCCGACAGTTTGTGGCAACTCCTGCTGGGTATTCTCGACAAGGCAACACTGACGCTCGGGGACAACCGACGCGTCGATTTTTCGCGTTGCATGGTTGTGCTGACCTCTAATCTCGGCGCCAGAGAAATGTCTGAGTTGATTTCCGGTGGAATTGGGTTTGCCCCGGGCAAGGGTGCGAAGAATCCTAACGACACTGAAGTCGACCAGAAAATATATCGCACCGCGGTGGAAGCGGCCCGGCGAAAGTTTTCGCCCGAGTTCATGAATCGGATCGACAAGGTTGTTGTGTTCCGTTCATTGAAGGAACACCACCTGCGGCAGATTCTCGATCTCGAGTTGCAGGCTGTGCAGGAACGTATCATGCAGTCGGCCGGAACCAAGTTTGTGTTTCAGTGTTCCGAAACTGCCAAAGATACGCTCTTAAAGGAAGGCCTGGACTTTAAGTACGGTGCACGTCACTTGAAGCGATCGGTGGAGCGCTTTCTGGTCTATCCGCTATCTAACCTGGTAGCAACCGGACAGATTGGACTCGGCGACCTCGTGCAAATCGACCTCGACGAGTACACACATAAGCTGATCTTCTCAAAACGGTCCGGCGGCGCGCTAATACACGATCTGCCGTTGCCAAAGGAAGAAGAACCCGAAGTTTTGGAATCGCTGTCAGGCGGAGTAGGTCTGCCAATACCGCAGGCCACCAAAGCCGCAAAGAAAGGGCAAAGCCGCAGCGAAAAGACCGAGAGCTGATTATTGGTATGCTGAAAGTGCGGAAGCGCCGGTCACTCGCAAGAGTGACCGGCGCTTTTGCTTGCTATGCCTTTGCTCTAATTGCCGTTGACCGGTTTCAAATGCCGTTCAATCTTTCGAATTGCCTCCAAAGCCGCTTCCCCAAGATATGGATCGCGGGCATTCACGACACTGCGCAAAGCCGGAATTGCAGCCGCATCACCTATCAGACCCAGGGCATAGGCGGCTTCCCTTCGCACATCGTCCGAAGTTTTCTCATCCTGTAACGCTGCCACAAGCGCAGGTAAGCCGACGCTACTGCCAATCTGGCCCAATGAACGTGCCACGGCGCGCAGCAAAAACGAGTCCTTCTCTTTTTTGGATTTTTTGCTCGAACCAGAGACTGTGCTTGCGAAACCGGGTGAAAGAATCTGCGCAAGGCTAATAGTAGCCGACGCGTCTCTCAACTCGCCAAGCGCAACCGCAGCCGCACCCCGCACTGAGTCTTTTTTGTCGGAGTCGAGTCTCTCGACAAGTGGCGCAACGGCATTTTGGTTCCGAGTGGTGCCCAGAGCGAAAGCCACTTCGCGTCGCACGAATTCATCTTTATCAGCCAGCAGTGGAATCAAATACTCCGCGCGTTCGCCTGGAGGCAATGAGTGTATCGCGGCAGCCGCTGTCGCCCGGACGATGCCTACAGAATCACGCAGAGCAGGGAGCACCGCGCGCGATGCTGAAGGGTGATGCATTGAGCCCAGCCGCGTAACCGCATCCCGGCGTTCTTCGGTTTCCACCGAACTCAGGCGACTGGTGTGCTTTTCTATCTCAACTTGAAGTGGAGTGAGCGAACCCTGAATCACTTGTACTGCAAAAGCTCTTGCAATACCGGTACCCATCGCCGTAGACAGAATTCCAAATGCAACCACAGCAAGAATCAGCAGCAGACCTCGGTGCCGCAAGTTTTCGGATGATGGTGTCATTTGATGCGACGCAACCAATTCTAGCCTGCGCGTCGGACTGTCAGTCCATGCGCGCTGTAACAGCCTGCATAGAATCCACTATCAAAACCGCGATGGGAGGATAGATAACCAGGTCTGGAATCAACCGCGCTGTTGAGGGAAGAAAATGCATACTCGATTGGACTACCTCGACTTTATGGCGAAGTAACATCGAAAAGTCACTTAAGAACTCCTGCGCGTGCCAACCGACAATCAGACCAAACGCAATACTGACTCCATAGCCTAGCAGCAAGAACGTATAAGCAGAAAATCGCGTGTACGGCTGCTCAGGTTTTTCGCCATCTTGCATGAGAGAACCGCGAATGGCACTGGGAGTGTAAGTGTAATGAGCAAAGTATTCCCGCAGACGCGTGACCAGGTGCCATACTCCAATCACAAACAGCGTAAGTACGATGGCACGGCCAGGATAACCAAAGATTTCCCACAAATGCGGGCGAGTCATCGCAACCAAAAAGGTGGAGAGGAATAAAGACACTGTCGTAAATACCGCGCGCTGTCGTTCACGGGTTTCGCGGCGGTCCCGCTCCAGAACTTCATCCACCACGCGATCCCAACGCGCCTGCACGGTCAGGTTTCGCGCGCGCCGGGCGTGGGGATTGTTTGAATGGAGAATTGAATAGCCACGTTCGCGCTGCGCGGTTAATTTCTCATCGTAATAGGCACGCTCCTGCGGATCCATGAGTATCCGGTAAGCCAGAGATAAGAGCGCAAAGTCGCGTGCAGCCGTTTCCGAGCCGGCATTCAAATCCGGATGCCGAAGTCGCGCTAGTTTGCGATACGCCGACTTCACTTCCGACGTTGACGCGGTTCGTTTGATACCTAAAAGCTTGTAGTAATCAGTCACGGTAGTACGGGCAACGCATGCTGCAACAGGTCGTTACGCGTGGAAATTATAACACCATCCTGTCTGATGTAATGGAGGCGAGTGGATTCGCGGGTAATTTTGCTTGGGAGGAGCCAAAGGGGGCGGCTCTTAATTCCTCGAGCGGCCATCGAGGGGGGCGAGGACGTTTTTTAGTGTGAGTGGCTAGGGCCCCTTTGGCTTTGCCGCTCTCCCATTCAAATCTGGTGCCAGAGTAAAAAGATCAAAGAATCCAAGCAAGTTCCAATATTTGGTGAGAACAGCTTGGTAAAACTGTCGATTAATGGAGACTGTGAGTGTCTACCGTTGAGTACACAACGAGTCAATTCTTCGCCGTGTCCAAAGACTCGCGCTCGACAATTTTAATAAGGGTTCGGACTGCAATGCCCGTCGGTCCTTTTGATCGGAAGGGCTTTGCCTCGTCGCCCCACGCCGTACCGGCGATGTCAAGATGCGCCCACGAAACCCCGTCAGCAAACTCCTTAAGAAAAGCAGCCGCCGTGATCGTGCCCGCCTTTCGTCCCCCCACGTTCTTAATATCAGCGATATCGGATTTGATCTGCTTGGAATATTCCTTATCGAGCGGCAACTGCCAAAACTTTTCCCCGACTTCCTTTCCGGCCGAAATTACTTCGTCGATCAGTTCCTGATCAGTACCGAGAATGGCGGCGTTGACGTCACCAAGTGCGATCGAGACCGCACCAGTCAGTGTTGCCATGTCGACTATTCTCGTAGCGCCAAGTTTCTTTGCATAGGCGATGGCGTCGGCAAGGATCAATCTTCCTTCGGCGTCAGTGTTAATTACTTCAATGGTCTTGCCAGTCATAGCTCGGACAACATCGCCGGGTTTGGTGGCTTTACCGGACGGCAAGTTTTCGGCGCAAGGAATAACACCTAATACCGGAATCGGCGGCTTCAGTTTTCCAATGGCACGCATCGCGCCTATGACCGTCGCGCCCCCCGTCATGTCATACTTCATCAACTCCATGTTTTCGCCTGGCTTCAGCGAGATACCCCCGGAGTCGAAAGTTATTCCCTTCCCTACAAACGACAGCAAGCCTTTTGACTCTGTCTCGTCTGCCGGCGTGTACTTCAGAATAATCAATTTCGCCGGCTCATCTGAGCCATGCGACACGCTCAATAACGAGCCCATGCCTTCCTGCTCCATGCGCGCTTCATCAAGCACATCGATGCTTAATCCGCATTCATTTGCCACCTCGCGCGCGCGATCGGCCATGATCGTTGGTGTCAGATAAGCTCCCGGCTCATTCGCCATGTCGCGGGTAAAGTTGACGGATTCGCCAATGATTTGCCCTCGCTTGATGCCGCGGTCTATCGCTTCCGCCTTAGCGCCGTCGATGAAAACCGCGAGTCGTTCAATTTGTTTGTCTTCTTTGTCGACTGTCCGGTACTTATCAAGATCGAACACTGCAATGACAGCTCCCTCGGCGGCGGCGGCAGCAATATCTTCGTGGTCTCGGTCTAAGCGCGGCGCCACAGCGATTGACTTGATGTTTTTCCCGCGCAGCGTGCGTACTGCAGTGCCGGCCATCTCGGATACCGATGCACGCGTGTATTCACTTCGTTCGCCGACGCCAATCAACAGCAGTCTCCGCGCTTTGCTTTTATTGTTCTCAGTCAGATGGAGAAAAGCCGTTTCGCCTTCTTTTCCTATTAACTCTTCGCTATCGAACACCGACTTGATTATGCCGCCACATGGCCCATCGAGCTCCTTCAGGAAACCGTCACCTGCTTTTTCATCCTTAAAGACAGCGACGGCCAGCGCTTGCACGTCAGTATCCTGAAGATTTCCGGTTGCAACTTCTATTTGCATATTATTATTTCTGCTCCTACCAAATCCTGACCAAGATTTTATCTATTGCGTTCTTTCAACTGCGCTCGCGTCTCTCTTTCCACCGTCCGGCGCAATTCAGTTTCACGTTTGTCATACATCTTCTTGCCGCGCGCGATCGCTACTTCGATTTTTATGCGACGGTTTTTAAGATAAATACGCGTCGCCACCAACGTCATTCCTTCTTTGGCAATCGCCTCGTCCAAACGCTCGATCTCGCGCCGGTGCAGCAGCAACTTACGCGTGCGCAACGGTTCATGGTTTTCGCGGTTGCCATGAGCATAAGGCGAAATGTGGGCATTAAACAACCAGGCTTCGCCTTCGCGTATGGCTACATAACCTTCTTTCAACTGCACCCGGCCACCAAGCACGCTTTTCACTTCCGTGCCAGTGAGCGCAATCCCGGCCTCGTATTTATCGAGGATATGGTAGTTATGATATGCGGCGCGGTTCGTCGCCAGGACTTTTTCTTCGATAGCAGTTGGCATACATCGTCCGACAGAATTCAGCTTATCGTTTACCCTGATGACAAACGGAAGTTTGTCAAAGCCCTCACCAATTGGCCTCAACCCTTAATGGCCGCTGCATCAGTTCGGTAACCGCGGCGTTTACCGGCTTGCCTTCATACAACACTGCGTGAACTTCATTCGTAATCGGCATCTCGACGCCGAGCCGGGCTGCGAGCTGCTTTACTGCACGCGTTGTATTTATGCCTTCGGCAACTTCGTTCAATCCGGCCGTAATTTCTTTGAGGCCGCTGCCTTTGCCCAATTCTTGTCCTACGAAACGATTACGCGAAAGGCTGCCTGTGCAGGTGAGCACCAAATCGCCAAGCCCAGCCAAGCCCATCATAGTTTCAAGTTTTGCGCCTTCGCGCAACGCCAACCGCGTCATCTCCGCCAGACCGCGCGTAATCAATGCGGCAACGCTGTTTGAACCAAAACCCAGCCCCGAGACCATACCAGCCGCAATCGCCATAACGTTCTTTAGTGACCCGCCCAGTTCAGTACCAACCAGATCGTCGTTTGTGTAGATACGAAGATTTTCGAAGCTCAACTCAGACTGAATCACGCGCGCAGTTTCTGAATCCTGGCTGGCGGCAACTATGGCAGTTGGATGCTTCTCAACGACTTCGATGGCGAAGGATGGTCCAGACAAACAAACGAAACGGTTTGCAAAGCTTTCATTTATAACGTCAGCCACTACCTGCGAGATGCGCTTGCCGGTTTCGATCTCAATCCCTTTGGTAGCACTGACAATGATTGAACCGGGTTCCACTAGCGTAGACATGCTCTCAAGGATCTCGCGTGTCGCATGCGAAGGCGCCGCCATGATGATTAGTTGCGCACCAATCAACGTGTCGCCGATGTTTCCTGAAGCGCGAACAGTTTCCGGAATGCGGAGGCGCTTAAGGTAAACCGGATTTGTGTGCTCACTATTGATTGAGTGAACAACTGTCGGGTTGCGAGTCCAGACCGACACTGCATGACCAGCCCGCGCCGCCATAATGGCGAGTCCCGTTCCCCAGTTACCCGCTCCGATGACGGCGATTCTTTTCATGAGCCTTGAAACCCCTCCTTCCCAGCCCTAGCCGTCCGATCTCAATCATCTCTCAGGTCGGGAAGGGCGGCTCGCCCCCGCTCTTTCTTTTGAAGTAGCGATTTTCAGATTGGATATTTATCTGAACTTGCTCTCGGTGCCTCGGAATAGCCTTCCTATGTTTGCCCGATGCGCAAACACAATTAATGCCGCACACGCGATTGCGGCAAACAATACGGGCTGAAAGTCTCTGTCCGGCGTAAAAGAATTATCTATAAGGATAACGATTGGTACTGCGATAGCGGCCACGATCGATCCCAGAGAAACATAGCGAGTTAACAAAACAATCACGAAAAAGACTATTGCAGCCGCTACTACTGAGATTGGCGACAAGATCAAAAAAACACCTACGCCTGTTGCAACCCCTTTCCCGCCACGAAATCCAAGCCACATCGGAAAGATATGCCCAATAAGAACTGCGACCGCCGCCACCGCGATCCACCAGCTCGCATTCGCGCTGAAGGCGGATACTCCCAAAAGCAGCCTCGCGACGGCGATTGCTGCCGCGCCTTTCAACGCGTCTAGCAGCAAAGTCAACACGCCGGCAAATTTGCCTGCACTACGCGAGACGTTCGTCGCACCTGTTCCACCCGAACCCGTTTCTCTAACATCCGCTCCCCGGGTCGTTCGGACAATTAGGTAGCCGAATGGTATCGATCCCAAGAGGTAAGCTACGACAATGATGAGAAAATTCTTCAACTGATTGGTCTGAAAGGCTGGGGTTAAAAAATCGAAATCAAAAGCTAGATCAGCCGCCTTCTTAACAAATCCAGTGCTGCCTGCGAAGCGCGCCAGCGAACCAATTGACGATCTCCGGGGATTTGTAGTTTGCGCGATTTGGTTTGCACGTCATCGGCAAGCGCTATGTAAACCAGACCGACAGGTTTCTCTTCGCTGCCGCCACCTGGTCCGGCGATTCCGGTGACCGATAAACCAAAATCGGTGCCCGCTCGTTTGCGAATTCCTTCTGCCATCGCTTCCGCAACTTCAGCGCTTACGGCGCCGTGTTCCAGCAAAAGCTTTTTCTTAACGCCAAGCGCGCGCGTCTTTGCCTCATTCGAATAAGCAACTACGCCCTCCATGAAATATTTCGACGATCCGGCCACATCTGTGAGACGTTGCGCTATCAAACCGCCGGTGCAACTTTCCGCCACCGCTAGAGTGTAGCCACCCACTGCCAGCTTCAATCCAACCACCTGCTCCATCGTCTCTCCCGCAAACGAAAACACTGCGTTGCCGAGACGTTCTTCGAGTTGTTCAGACAAACGATCGAGCAGTGCGTTGGCTTCTGTTTCAGTCCGGCCGCGTGCGGTAAGGTGAATTTCGATTTCGCTCTGGTTAAAAAGAATTGTCGTCTGTGGGTTTTCGTATTTCGTATAAATCGGCGCGATCTTTTCATCCACAGCCGATTCGCCGAGACCAGCGACACGTAGCATACGTCGTAGAACTTTTATCGACCCAGCTCTCTTAACCAGCCTAGGCTGCACATGATTTTCAAACATTGGCCGCATCTCGCGCGGTGGCCCCGGGAGCAGAACAATCGCCGCCCCTTCGTGTTCAATGAACATACCCGGCGCGCTGCCGTTGGGATTGGGCAGTACTTCCGCGTTTTCAATAACCATCGCCTGTCGTGAGTTTCGTTCGGGCATCGGATAGCCAAAGCTCAAAAACTTTTGTCGCAGCTCCTCCAGAATTGTTTCGTCCAACGACAATCTGCGACCAAGTGCGCGCGCTGCAACTTTGCGCGTAACGTCATCTTCGGTTGGACCCAGACCGCCGGTCGTAATCACAATCTTTGATCGTCGCGCCGCATCTTTAATAGCTTCTTCCAGGCGCGCATCATCGTCGCCGACAATCGTTTTCAGTTTGACCTCGATACCGATGCTATTCAGTTTTTCGGTAAGCCAAAGGCTGTTGGTATCGGTGCGGTCAGGCGCCAAAAGCTCTGAGCCTATGGCAATGATTTCGGCTGTAAGAGTTTCAAGCAAGAGGTGTGGTTCTCAGGAAGTCGCTTCTTCCTGGTAAACGTCGTTCAGTACTTGTGAGATTGGTGGCGGCGCCGTGATCGAGTTCAGTTGGCGCGCGGGTGAGATCATACCTTCGTTAGGCAGTGGAAACTTATTTAGCTCGGCCGCATCGTTGGCATAAGCCTCGACGAGCTTCTTTAAATGATGCTGGCTTTGAGCCAACAAGCGTGCGCCAGTGTCGCGATGCAGTCGCTCCAGATTTTGAATCGCAGCATTAACTCTGGCGAAGCGCTGGGGTGCGCGTTCGATTTGACGCAACCTCGCAACATACCGTCGAAGCCGTCGCGATGGTTTCTTGTGAATACTGTCCTTTAATATCTGTTCTTCAGCTGCCAGGGCGAGATGCTCGACCGCAGCATTATGATCGTCGACTGAGTAATACAAAGCGCCCAACGCAAAACTACTCAACGGTGGCGGATCCGGAAGCACCTTAACGACCCTTTCACCTGCTTTAATTGCGTCTGCAACTTCAAAGCGATATCTGCGCTCCTCGTCACACAGCACTTCGTCAGCCGCAATATAGAAAGCAAAAACTAAATCCGTTTTGCGACGCTGCGAACGCTCGACTGCGATCATGATCAGCACCAAGGCCCCGGCAACAATCAAGATCATCACGGCAGGAAGACGAACCGCCGCAAGCATCGCCACCACCAGAATGAGGGCAACAATCTTCTGCGCCAGCTTGCCGCTGTCGCGATTGATCACGCGTTCAAGTCCTGGTTGAAATAGTCGCTTCATCGGATCAATTGTCAGGTCGAAATCCGTTTGGAAATGGCCGCGCCCGCTTCTTCGCATGATAGCTGGCCACCGAGATCGCGTGTGGTTTCGCCATTAACGATCGACTCGCGGACGGCCTTCTCTATTGCTTCGCTGGCTTTCTTGTGGCCCAGGTATTCTAACATCATGCCTGAGGTCAGAATAGCGCCCACCGGATTGGCGGTTCCCTTGCCCGCCAGCGCCGGCGCGCTGCCGTGAACTGGTTCGAATAACGAGACCTGTCCCGGATGAATGTTGCCTGAAGCCGCCAACCCCAAACCACCCTGAATCGCCGCGCCCAGGTCGGTCAATATATCGCCGAATAAATTGTTACTAACGATGACGTCATACTGTACCGGATTGAGCACCATGAACATGGCCATCGCATCGACGTACTGATGGTTCGCCTCGATTTCAGGATACTCGGCTGCTACTTCTTTAAAGACTCGCTGCCACAGGTCGCCTCCAAACCGCTGCACATTCGATTTGTCCGCCATCGTCACTCGTTGTCGCCCGGCGGCGCGCGCGTACTCAAATGCGGCAACGATGATCCGCTCAACACCGCGGTGCGTGTTCAACTCTTCCTGCGTAGCAATCTCATCCGCAGTTCCCTTCTTCAGAAAACCACCGGCGCCGCAATATGCACCTTCCGTGTTCTCACGAAAGACAACGAAGTCGATGTCGTCAACCGTAGCATTACGCAGCGGAGTCAGGCGCGCGTCGAGCAGTCGAACGGGGCGCAGATTAATGTATAGATCCAGTCCGCGGCGCATCCCCAGCAGAATGTCTTCCGCATGTTTATTTGAAGGGACGCGCGGATCGCCAAAGGCTCCGGCCAAAATGGCGTGAAATTCATTGGAGAGCATTTCCAGCGCGTCCGGAGGCAACGATACACCGTCGCCAAGAAACCTCTCGGCGCCCCAATCGAAATTGACTAACTCCAGTTGTGCGCCGTGCGTTTCCTCAATGCGTTGCAAGACGCGAACCGCCTGCGCGATCACTTCCGGACCGATACCGTCGCCCGGCACAACCGCAATGCGTTTCTTGTCGGCAGTCATATTGAATGTATCAGAGGGGCTAGCGGCTTTTACTTTGAAGATACTGTTCAACGCGCGGCAAACTGGCAATGACCACATCGCCGACAATTTTCATGCTTTGGGCCGAGACCTTATCTACAGTGTCTTCCGCTCGATGCCAGTAGGGATAGCCGTTGAGCTGAATCAGGTCGACGGCGTCGATGCCGGCACGCAGAAACGGTTCGTGATCATCGCCACCCACTCCTTCAGCCCGATCTACAAAATACTTTCCGTAGCCGATGTCGCGCGCTGTGCGCCAGATAATGTCCTGCAACCAGCGCGTGCTCAAATCATCACGTCCCAGCTCAAGGTTCTTGTATCCCATCAAATCCATTAGGATCATCGCGCGAATGAGCGCCGATTCATTTTTTTCTCGCAATTGGGCAACATAATGACGACTGCCATAAGTGTTGTCCGGAGCACCCGGCTTGCTGCATTGGTCCCAGCCCTCGCAGAAAGCCTCTTCGCCATCGAAAAATACCAGCCAATACGTAAACTTTGGTTTCTGTGGGTTTGCGGCCAGCACACGGCCAATCTCGAGCAACGCAGCCACCGATGCTCCCGGGTCATTCGCGCCGACAAACTGCATGTTCGTGTAAAGCTTCGTTTCGTAGTGACTGGCGATAATAATTACATCCTTCCACTCGCCTGGGATCTCGCCCGTGATGTTGACCATCTTGCGCTCACCGACGGGTGTGGAAGCTGTGAACTCGTCGCTAAAGACTTTTATTCCACTGTCCCTAAGCGTATTGATTATGTAATCGCGTGTCTTTGCTAACTGCGCTGAGCCGGAAACACGTGGTCCAAATTCGACCTGCTTACGCACATGGTCCATGGCGCGCTCGCCATTGAAAGTAGTCGCACTTGAAGCTGGTGTATTAGTTCCTCCAGGGTTTTCAGAACTACTTACTCTCGGCCCTTTGTCGTTTTTAGGACACGCGGCGGCAGCCAACGCCAGGATCAGGAGGCACAACACTCGTGCGACTGTTGCCGCCCGGTTTTCAACAACATGATTATCGTTATGAATGCCGATCATCTTCATTGACACTCGATTTCGGGTCGCGTGCGAAAGCAGATTCGCAAGTGTCGCCGATCAACGAAAGTTACCTTATTATTCCGGAAAGATAAAACTCAAGAGAGCCGAGAACTATTAAGCGTGCTCGGCTCTCGAGAATATGGCGCAGACCTTTGTGCTTGCTAACGCGCTCGGGCGCTTGCCTGCTTTGAGCTGGATCGCGCCGTGGTTTCGCTTTTGCCGGACTCTCGCGATGCCCGTCGGCATTCGGCACAGATGCCAATCATTCGCAGCAGATGCTGGGTAATTTGAAAGCGATGTTTAGCAGCCATTGCATCCTGAATCGCTTCCAACTCGGCCGAGAAAAACTCAATTACCTTGCCACACTCAGAACAGATCATGTGGTCGTGATGTTGATGCTTGTAGTTGTGTTCGTAATGGGTAACGCCATCACCAAAGCGAACTTCGCGCGCGAGTCCTGCTTCCGTTAAGAGTTTCAGGGTGCGATAGACAGTTGTCTGGCCGATTGTGGGATCTTGATTTTTGACAAGCTGGTAGAGATCTTCGCTGGACAGATGTTCCTCGGTGCGCAGGAACATGTCGAGAATCAAATCGCGTTGCGCCGTGCGTTTGAGTCCCTTCTTCTGAATATGTTGGAGAAAAACTTCCTGCTCTTCAGTCATGGCTAGCTGGTCCGGCAAAGTGCTGGACCGATTCTAACAAGAACCAGCCACAGATACACGCTCGTCAGGTGAGAGCAACTAAGAAATTAGCCGCGGATGCACGCAGATAAACGCAAATCAGAACAAAACCCGTGAATCGTAAAATCGTGAATCGCGAATAGTGAAACAAGGGTACCCAAATTAGGTGACTTGAGGTTGTCCTATATTTACGTTTATCGAATCACCCGTCAGTTGCGGTTGTCCTACTATTTACGATTTACGATTTACGATTCACGACAGCTGCGTGCTACCTTTTGCGCGTGCCGGGGTGGCGGAATGGCAGACGCTACGGACTTAAAATCCGTTGACCGTAAGGTCGTGCGGGTTCGACTCCCGCCCTCGGCACCAACTTCAAGTCTTGTTGCTACTGCGCTTTGCATTAGGTTTGATAACCGTCATCCTCTACCTCGGTTTACCCAATGAGGGTAGGATGAGGGGAAGATGAGGGACCCCTCAACTCGCCTTGCGTTCGAACTTGATCACTTCGCCCCATGGCTCTGTGAGTTTAGCGACCGCGTGTTCTAGAACCGACAGCGTAGCGCGAGCATAGACCTTCGTGACTCCAGGCTTAGCATGGCCCAACAGATCTTGAATGTCGTACTCGTGTACTCCGTTTGCGCGAAGACGCGTCGCAAACGTGCGTCGCAAATCGTGCCAGATGATTCCTCCAGGCTTTGTTTCGCCATAAACGATCTCTGCTTGGCTGCAGGCTTCTTTAAAGCCCCATTTGAGAGAGTATTCGTTTACCCCGTTGTGGTTGGCGTCGAACACGAGCCCGTCTGGCGAGCGATCTTGCATTGCTTCCAATAGGGCGTCGCGCACGACGGAGTTCATGGGAATCAAACGGTATTTGCTTCCTTTCCCTTCAACCACAATCAGCCAACCTGGGGGTATTTCTACATCACCACCTCTAATTGGAAAGAAGATTGGTCGAGCACCGAAATTGATGTGCTCACCCCTCAAGCGTAAGAGTTCAATCCTCTTTCTGAGGCCAGTGCCGAGCGAAGTCTCGATAGGTAACCGAAGGAACTCGAGGTCTCCCTCCAGCACTGCTGTCAGTTTCGTGTGCTCATGAGGCGTCAGATATCGCTCACGCCCTTTCTCCGGTTCATCCTTTATCCGAACACATGGATTAGAGTTGAGCCTCTCTTCAGCGATAGCTCGTGAGCACACGGCCGAGAGTAGATAAACGTAGCGGTTGATCGTCGTCCCGGAGCGAGGCTTGCCTCTTGGCGTATCACCTCGCTTCAAGAAGACCTTCAACCGTTCACATTCTTTCGTGGTGATCTCTTGCAGCTTTCGCGTCGCAAAGAATTCTTTTAACGGATTGCCGCGCGACACTGCATCTCGATACGAGGCCGGGTGATGATCCTTGAGCCAGGGTAAGTAGCTGTTCTCAAAGAAGTCGGTGAAACCTACATCCTTCACGCTACCGTAACGCCGATGATAGATGTCCTCTCTGAGCTTGGTTTCCGCTCGCACTGCCTCAGCTTGAGTGCGCGCCTCGGGAATTGCCTGAATGACGCGACGCCCTTTTAGGATGAACTCGGCCGTCCACCTCGCATCCCTCCAATGCGAATGGTCTGGACTAATTTTCTTTCCCTTCCAACGTTTGTAAATAGACATGGCTGCTTTTCTCCTTTTCAAGACGTAGCAGCCGTCAAAGCGCCACGATTTTAGTTGTTGCGCTATTTCGTGTCACGCGATTTTAAGGCGCCGCTTTTCGTTTTGAACTCTTCGTCTTTCAGCTTCTTCTTTTGCCCACAAGTCCACCTCCTCACGGTTGAATCGCAAGAGGTCACCCATGTATGCGTGCGGCAGTGGAAATTGATCTGGAACTCGCTTCGCCCACTTCAGTATTCCAGCGGTAGTCGGTTCATTCTTGTCGTTGTAGAGCTGCCAGTATTCCGCGAGTTGGGTCGCACTCATCCACTCTCGCATCGGTGCAATGATTTTCTCTGGAGGTCGAGACTGAAGTAACGCCAGCGTCTCATTTTGGGCCCGCTCGTAGATGCGAGCCAGTTGTGCCGATAGCTCCTCGGTCGTGTGAACCCTCACAGCATCGTCGCGAAAAGTAGCCATGCCCTGCGCAGTGTCAACCAGCGTGCCACAATGAAATTTGATTCTGTCGGTACACGGTGTTGCCAGTGCAACCAGTAACATGGGGATTTTACACTTGGAGGAGGGGTGGGTGGACTATTACAAGATTTGATCAATTCGACTCAGCTCGCGAGTATCCATTAACACATCAGTTCCGCGAACGCCCGGAGCTTCGCTGGCGACTTCGGGGACATTGTGATGGCCAGTGCGTCGACTTCAAGCGCTTGGATCACCATGCGGCATAAGAGTTTATCGAGTGCAAGTCCTGGACTACTCACGGGGCTAAAGTCGCGAACACATGCAACTCAAGTCGCAGGGTAAAAGTCGCCGTGTTCGTGAAGACTCATCTCCAAATGAACTTGCTTAGGCACACCTTCGAGGCGTCAATAATCTTGACGTTTACAGACAGCTCGAATAAGAACCATTCAAGGAATCACCAGACTCATACTGGCCCCGCTCTTGTTCGCTACCACCTGAGCTGCCTAATAACCAAGCGCAGTCTGAAGAGTCGAACCAATCGAGCGTGTAGCGTGCGGAGGTGCTTTGCACCTGAAGTTTTCTTGACACGTCACCCCTACAGGGTTTCGCGTCAAGTTAACGCAGCTAACTTCGCGCCAGCAGCGTCAACTATTGCCAATGCGAGACATCCGCGTGTCGCGCTAGCACAGCAGGCACGCTGCTTGCCCAGCGGACACAGCGCTAGCACAGCTAACACGTCAAGGGACCGCTCAGGAGGAGAGGGTGATGGCAAAAAGGGAGGTTAATTATCCTCACACGATCGGTTTTCGGGTGACTGATAAAACCTGGTTTAGGATCGAACAAGAGATCGCCGAAACCGATCTGACGCCGCATGACTGGTGCCGCCTTGTGGTGCTGGACAGACTGGATCACGAATACGGCTTCTCAAAGAAAGAGCGCCTTCTCTTCCATCAAGTCCTCCGTACCCAATGGCTCATGGCGCAAGGTTTTCACCTGCTCGCCGATAACAGACTGACCGTCGACCGGTGGAAGAGGTTCCGAACCTTCGCAAAGGACAAGGTCGAACACTTCGCCGAACTTGCCCTGGCAGAATTTCGGTCAAGGACGGAGAGCAACGGGCAGGAGCAGCGTCTGGCGGCAGGAGTTGAGCGACACTGATCCAGTCTGCTACGAGGACGAAAATCCAATTAACGGCCTTCGCAACCGGGCGGCAGCCCGGCCGTAAGGAGGGCTGCTGGATTACTCAGCTCCAGCCTTCCCACACCTGTTGCTCGACACTTGTACGGTGCTAGAATTCGAGGCATATTAATCGCTAAGGGTACAGTACCTCTTACTTTTCAATCACTGAAGTGCCGCTCTCTACAATTCGCCGCAACATGAGACACAAGGCGGACCCGAACCCCCCTTAATGGGCCTACTTATTCCATGACCATCAAAAATTGTATTGCAAGAAGATGTTGACGCGGTTGTCAACTCCGCGTTGAAGGCCCCGGAAGTTGGTCTTCCAGCGAAGATAATCGGCGCCTAAAATGAAATTGCCGCCGGGCGTAATCCGATTGGCGACGAAGAAAGAGCGGTTGCGGGTGCGCCCGTTAAGTGGAATGTCTGCGTCCACAGGATCGTCTGTCGAAAAGCCGGGATTCGTCGAGAGATACTTCGAGAGCTTGATGTTGGCTTCGCCCCACCCGCCGCGCCCGCGGATTTCCAAACCGTTTGAGGTGATTCCCTGCCCTGCGCCGCCGCGGATGTCGCTCATGTTGCGACCCCACCAGCCTTCGCCCCTGAACACCAATCTGGCGAGAACCGGAAGCGTGAAATCAACGTTGACGAGCTTGCTGTGAAAGTCGGTGCGGCCCCCTATGGGTCGGGCCGTTCTCAGGAATCCATAGAAGCCGGAGACTCCGATGCTCGCAGTTCTGTCTTTGCCGCCAAGCGGATGCGCGAACCCCACTCGCGCCTGAATGTTTGGCCGGCTCGATTCCTCGCCATCACGAACACCGTTCGCGTCCAGGTCTGCCGAATCAATCGCCCCGGTAAGACCGAAGCCGCCGATGAACGAGAACTTCCCTCGACCGGCCTTCGGCTCGTACGCGGCGCGAAACTGCGGTCTGCGATCGCCGACGTTGCCTGCATTCCACTGCAGCGAGTCGTTGTTGACGGTGGGAAACAGCGGCGAAACAATGTCCCAGGTCTGGCCGCCCAGGACGGAAAACTGATTCCAGTCTAGCTTCAGATATGCGTGGCGGATGCGAATTATCTGCCGCGATTCGCTGCCGCCATTCTGAAAGTCTGTCTCCAACTGGCCCGATAGCTTTGCGTCGCCTAGTTTCGCGATTCGCGGACCGGTATAGTTTATGCCAAATCGCGAACAAAGCAGGTTTTTTCATGCCTAAAAAGTGCCTCGCTTTCTGCAAGATCAAATTTGTAAGACAAGAGACAATTTCGCTTACGTTCCGACTTCAAGCTTCAGCGTAAACTGCCGCCAGGAAGACTTCACTTGATCCGGGAGTCGATGACTCAGAGCTATTGGGCTAAGTCATTGCTAGTCATTGCTAATGTTTCTTATAAAAGTCAAAGAGACCAACGGTCATTCCAAAGACAATCCCGACCGGCGGCGCTTCAGGGTTAAGCCCAAAACGCATGCCTGCATCCAGCGAGAGCCGGTGGCTGACGTGGTAGTTGACCAGCCCAAGGGCATAAAGGCCGCTCGGTTGAACATCCTTGCGGGTTTGTCCGGCAAGCTCGCCCACGACACCGAAACCCCTTCCGACGCTGCGCGAAATGGCGAGCGCAGCCTGCCCGCCATTCGTCCAGCCGCTTTCATGGGAGCGCCCCACCCTGAGTAGCGCGGCATTAAAATCCACGCTCGTTTCGCCAAATTTCTTGCCAGTGAGAACGACGAAGCGGTGGTCAACGCGACCCGTGCTGAGTTCCTTCTCTTCACTGCCTGTCGGCAGCTTGACGTAATAAGCAAATGAGAGCGCCGGACGCTCAGGAGTCTCCTTTAGCGCAACGACCTGAAAACCAAGCCTTGTGTCGCCGACGCTCGTCTCGCGCGGATCATGTTCATGATGTCTTTCCGAGATAAAGGTCACAAAGTCGAGCGCGAGCAGCAGGCGGTCGGTCGCGGCGAAGCGCAGGGTGAGCGGCGAAGCCTGTTCCATCCGAAAATTTCGCGCGCGGTAGTAGGCGTCGTAGCCATACTCGAGTTGCAGCACGCCGGCTTTCTGAAATTCCGCGGGATTGGTAATGGTTACGCGCGATGTCTTGATGAACGGTGCTTCTCCTTCGTGACTTTCTCCGCCCGCTCCGGCCGCGTGTGACTGTGCGCCAACGGCGAGTGGCAGCAAAAGCGTGAATATAGTCAGCCGCAGCAAGCAGAAAAACGGGAACTCATACTGTATTGGGCGGAAACGCTGGGAACGTAGCATTATACTTCTCCTGTTAAATTGATCTGATCGAATCGCTGCGCGAGGCAGCGAGACTGTAAGAGTTTCTTCTGAGGGGGTAAAATCGTCTTTATCGTAACACCTCGTATTGTTTAGGCCAGGGCTTCTTCATCGGAACACCTGCCGAACCAAGGCCAAAACCAGATTGGGGAAAAGACCAAGCACTATTGCAATCACGGCAGTCAGTATCATCGGTGCAACAATGAAATACGAAACTTCGCCCATGGGGTGTATCACATCATGCTGTTGTTCTTCATCTTCCACGCTTGCAGCGTTGTCATTTTCCCCTGGTGATCCAAAAAAGACAGTACGAATAACTCGCAGGTAATAGGCCGCGCTGAGTAACGTGCTGACGAGCAACACGAAAAAGACGGCAAGCCATCCAGACTGGATCGAGCCGATCGCCAGGTAGTATTTGGTGACAAAGCCTGCAGTCGGCGGAATGCCGATGATACTGAGTGAGCCGACGGTAAAAGCGCCCAACGTCCACGGCAAAAAACGCCCTATGCCGGCCATCTCGGAAATCTTCGTCTTGTGAGAAGCAAGCAGAATAGAGCCCGCGCCGAAGAAAAGGGTGATCTTGGAGAACGAGTGGTTGACGATATGGATTAGTCCGCCGGTCTCTCCGATCTGATTAGGAAGGCTTGCTCCGAGGATCATGTAAGAAAGTTGGCCGATAGTTGAGTAAGCCAAAAGCGCTTTGAGGTTATCCAGCCTCAGCGCATAAAACGATGCCAGCATGATCGTGATCGAGGCGACAACGGCAGTAGCAATCCCCAGATTCAATTGCTGAATCAGATCCCGCCCAAAGATGTTCAGGATTACGCGGAAGATCAGGAAGACACCGGCATTGACGACGGCGACCGCGTGGAGCAATGAACTTACCGGAACAGGAGCGACCATGGCCGCTGGTAGCCAGGCGTGAAAGGGCACGAGCGCAGCCTTAGCGGCTCCTGCCAGGAAAAGAAAATAGAGGACAACGAGAACCGTTGTATTTGCTCCAGCAGGAAAGACGCCCTGTGGTCTGAAATCAAAGGTGCCGGAGAGAGTGTAGGTAATAATGATTGCTGGAAGAAGAAAAGCGATCGAAGTGCCCAGGTGATAGGCAATATATCTCTTCCCCGCGGCGTAAGCCTCTTCCGTCCCGGTGTGTGTCACGAGCGGGTAGGTGCTGAAGGTAAGTGCTTCGTAGAAGAGATAGAGGGTGAACAAATTTGCGGCGAAGGCAATTCCCATGGTGGCGGTAAGCGTGAGGGCGACGGCGGCATAGAAACGAGTCTGGTTTTGCTCCCGGTGGAGGCGCATGTAACCAATTGAATAGAAGATGGTGACGATCCACAAAAAGGAGGCAGTTGCGGCAAAAAGTAGCGCGAGCGCGTCCACGCGAAACGCAATCGAGACCTGCGGAATGAATGAAGAAAGGGTAAAGCGCAGCGTTCCACCATTCAGAACTGCAGAGACCATGCTCAGAATAATGACTAGTTGGGCGATACCCGCAGCTATGGAACAGCCTTCTCGGAGACTAGGTTTCTTTCGGGTGGCGACGATCAGGATCGCACCCAGTAATGAGGCCACGATCGCCAGGAAAGGCTTGAATGAGTAGATTTCCATGCGGACAACTTGGCCTTTCTTTCACTTTCTATTCTGGAGACCCATCGCAGTGGCCTGACCACCCCTGACACGTTCCACCAGCGCCGCAACGGAACCACCCGTGATGCGCAAAAATGGAGCTGGATAGAAGCCGATCCAGAGGACCATTACGCACGTTGCGGCGGCGATTGCGGTTTCTCGAGGGAGCAGGTCAGGAAGAGTTTTCACCGCCTCGCGCGTCACCGGACCAAAGAAAGCGTGCTCGTAGTAGACCAGTAGATAAGCCGCGCTCAGGATGACTCCCAGAACCGCCACACCTGCGAGCGCTGGATGCAGCAGGAAGGCGCCCTGCAAGATCAGAAACTCTCCGGTGAAACCGCTCGTTCCCGGTAGTCCGATAACTGCCATGCCGAAGAGGAAGAAGAACGTGGCCAGAAGCGGGGTCTGCCTCGCGAGTCCACCGAATGCCAAAAGCTCGGATGAGCCAGACCGTGCGTGGAGACTTGCGGCTAATATAAATAGTCCCGTCGAGACCAATCCCAGATTGATCAGCATCACAATGCCGCCCTGAATTCCCTGTTGGTTCAGGGAGAACAGCCCAAGCGTGGCAAGCCCGACGTGGCTGACGCTGGCGAAGGCAAGCAGCCTTCGCAGGTTGGGTTGTACCATGGCGATTAACGCGCCGTAGAGGCTCGCAAAGACACCAATCACTGCCATTAGCCAGAACCATTTCGCGGCAGCTACCGGGAGAAGTGGAATGACGAAGCGAACGAATCCGTAGACTCCCAACTTGAGTCCGACCAGGAAGATGCTCATCGCTGCCGGTCCTTCCAAAAGCGCAGCGGGCATCCAAGTGTGAAAAGGAAAGAGTGGGCCTTTAACGGCAAACCCGAAGGCCAGCAGGAAGAAGATCAAAGTTTGCAACCGCGGAGCGATGGGAACGCTCAGCAAGGTCAGAAAATCGAATGAGTATGACGGCGCCGCGCCGCTGCCGCCGGTCGTGCTGTGATAGTTTACGCCGAGTAGGACGATGCCTATCAGCATCGGCGCCGAGCCGACCAGCATGTACATCACATACTTCAATCCCGCATGCTGGCGGTCGGGTCCCGCTCCCCAAAGTTTGATCAGAAAATAGCTCGGGACGAGCATAAGCTCCCAGAAGACGAAGAAGACGAAGAGGTCCAGCGAAACAAAAACACCGATGACCGTCGCTTCGAAGGCCAGCACGGCAGCGAGGTAAGGCTTGTTAAGAAACCTCACGGCCCGCCAGGAGACGAGGATTACCACCACCGACAGGAACGCCGTCAAGGGAACGAAGAGCACACTGATCCCGTCGACGCCGAGGTGGTAGCTGATCCCCACCGTTGAAATCCACCCCACGCGCTCGGCAAATTGTATGTGCGAAACGCCGGGAATAAACTCAAACACCATGACCAGCGCGAGAACCAGTTCCACCAGCGCGCCTGTCAGCCCTGCCCAGCGTGCGAGATTCTCGTCCTTAATAAAACTAAGGAGAATGGCAGACGCGATTGGAATCAGGATCAGAGTGCTCAGGATCGGAAAACCGATCTGCTGCGCGGCAAAAATTTCGTTAAGCGTCACGATGTTCCTCTAAAATCCAGTAGTCAGTCACGGTAAAGATGCCGAGTTCAGAGTTCAACCTTTAGGTTGCTGATGAGGCGGACAAGCAAGCTAAAGCTTGAACTCTAAACCTCAAAATCCGCGGCTATTTCACGGCTGCTGCCGTCTGCGGTTCAACATACGATCCCTGCTCAACGCGGATCGTCAGCGCCTTTAGCGAACCGTTCATGCGCCGCAAGATAGGTCCTGTGTCGAGGCCGATCCAGAAGATCATTCCCCCAAGAACCGCCACAATGAACATCTCGCGGGGTCGCAGGTCCGCCATTTTGTGTATTAACGGATTGATCGAGCCCATAAAGGCGCGCTGGAAGTACCAGAGAAAATAGGCGGCCGTTAAAAAAGTCCCGACACTCGCAGCTATCGCCATGTACCAGTGTTGCTCGTAGGTGCCGAGCATGATCAGGTGTTCTCCGTTGAACCCATTCGTACCGGGCAAGCCAACGCCGGCCAGAGCGAGAATCAGAAATGTCGCAGTGAGCAGCGGAACGTTATGCACCAGTCCGCCCAGCGACGAGGTGTCTGGTGGGCCAACCCGGGTGTGCAGAAAACCTGCAAAAAAGAAGAGGCCGGCGCCCGTGATTCCCAGATTGATCATCTGCAGTAGCCCGCCCTGAAAGCCGTAAAAATTGAGGGAAAAGATCCCCAGCATCACTACTCCCATGTGGCTCAGGCTGCTGAAAGCCACCATGCGACGCAGGTTGGTCTGAATGAGCGCGATCAGCGCGCCGTAAACGACGCCAATACCGCCGAGCAGGGCCATCAACCAAAACCACTTTTTTGCGGCTTCCGGCAGAAGGGGAATGACCAAGCGAATGAAGCCGTAGGTGCCCAGCTTGATGCCGACCAGGAAGACGCTCATGCCGACGATCGGCCCTTCTTCAAGCACCTTCGGCATCCAGGTATGAAAAGGAAATATCGGCGCTTTGACCGCAAGCCCGAAGAAGATGAGAAAAAAGATCAGAGTCTGCAGCTTCTCCGGCACCGGCACAGCAAGTAGATGCAGAAAATCGAACGAGTAGCCGGAGCCCTGACCCGAAGCCAGCAAAACGTTGTGATAGTTAACCCCCAGCAGTGCGATTCCCACCAGCATGAGCGCCGATCCGGTGATCATGAAGACGACATATTCACGCGCCGCGCGCTGGCGCTGCGCGCCGGTCCCCCAACGCGTAATCAGGAAATAGCTCGGCACCAGCTCAAGCACGAAAAAGAGCCAGAAGAGCACCATGTCGAGAGAGACGAACGCACCGATCATCGTTGCTTCGAGTCCCAGTGTGGCCATCGCGTAATGCCGGGCATCGGATTTCGCTGCGTATTCGGCGTAAAGTATGACCATGACCGTGAGCAGTGCCGTCACCGGAACAAACAACACACTCACACCGTCCACGCCGAGGTGATAACCGACGCCCAGGTAAGGAATGCGGAAGCCGCGCTCCATGAACTGCATGTCCGGAATCTCCGGGATAAAGACGAAGGCCATGACGCCGGCGAGGAGCAGTTCGATCAAGGCGCCTGCCAGCCCAACCTGGTAGGCCAGATGATCGTCTCGGATAAAATTCAGCACCACGACGAAGATGAGTGGAAGAAAGAGCAGAACGCTGAGGATAGGAAACCCGATCTGCTGCGATGCGAAGATTTCGTTTAGGATCATAAGGCTCCTACCAGCAGCGCGATGATGGAAAAGAGAAATATCAATCCAATGACCAGCGGATGACCAAGCAGCTCTTCGGTTCGTGTCAGAACACGTCCGAGCAATTGTCCGGCGATGGGAATGCCCCCCTGGACGCCTTTTTGAAAGACGAGGTTTTCCACGCCCGCAGAGACTGCTGCGGCCAGCTCCGTCAGGCTGCCGAACAGATTCTCCACGCGGCCGATGACCTGTTTCTCAAACCAGCCGGAGACGCCGGCGGCCAGGTCCATCAGCTTGCCGAACAGACTCTCGGTGCTTCCGATGACCTGTTTCTCAAACCGGTCCGAGACTCCGGAGATCATCCCGACTGTCCCGCCGGCGAGTCCACCGGCGGCTCGGCGGAGGACTGTTGTCTCTATCCAGTTCGAGGTGACGGAGCCGCGGGCGGCCAGCCTTCCGAGCAGGGTCGAGGGAACTTCATCGAGCGCTGCCCGCTCATCGCTCTCCTCCCAACGGATAGCCGCGTCACGCTTCGTTCCCGCCGATGCAGCGGCTTGCGCCGACTGCATTGCCATGAACTGCTCTTGCCACGTCTGCCCGGCAACGCGGATTCGTGGCGCTGGAACGGGCACGCCTGTTGTCCGGTCGAGCACCTCCCGGTCGAATCGATCCAGCAGGAGTGCGAGCTTGCTCATGGGACTGACGATGGCCACATCGTAGAGCTCGTCTAACCAGAACCGATTAAGAGTCAGATTATAGACACGCCGCATAAGAGGAGAGACCGAGCCAGCGGGTTCTTCGAGTCTGAACCTGTCGAAGTAGAGTGGTGTCAGCCATCCGGTCGCCACCAGCAGAATCATCAGTATCAACAGGACAATTGCCAGCAGCGGGCTGCCCGCGGGCACGCCGATATTCGCAGAGACAACCGGGGAAAGAAGCTGCTGAAACCAGGTTCCATTAATGCCGCCGGGCAGCATCCCAAAGGCTATGCCGATCAGTGCGAGCACTGCGATCACGGCCATGATGAGCATTGGTTTACCGAATCGCAGCCCCGACCTCTGGTGCGGATCACTCGCGTGCCCGTTGTGTCCCACTTCAGCAAAGGCCACGCCGACCAGTCGTGCCGAGTTGAACGCGGCGGAGAAGGCGGCGATTACGCCGAGCGCGATCAGCACAAGAAAACCTTGTATGACGCCGCCTGCGAATTTCGATGCCGGCAGCAATCCGGCAAGGAATGGAGAAATTACCAGCGCGAGTGCGCCCGCGAGCAACAGCCACGAGATCACCGACACTTTCTCTCTGCTGCTCGTTTTAGTTACATCCGGTCCGCCGTGCAGCAGGTGCAAAATGGAGGGCGCCGTGACGAACTGGTAGCATTTGAGATAAGCATGAGCCGTCAGGTGGAACACGGCTACCGGATAGGCGCCGAGACCGCAGGCCAGAAACATCAAACCGAGCTGCGCGTTGGTCGTTGCGACTAGCATGTTCTTGATGTCTGTCTGCACGAGGCTGACCATACCGGCAAAGAGCGCTGTGGCTGCTCCCACAATTGCCACTAGCAACAGAACGTTAGGCGCGCGGTCATAGAAGACGTGGCTGCGCACGATCAAGTAAACACCTGCCGTCACCATCACCGAGCCGTAGAAGAGCGCGCTCGATGGTGTTGGCCCTTCCATTGCTCGCGGCAGCCAGGTGCCAAGCGGAAGCTGTCCCGACTTCGCCACTGCCGCGAGCAACAGACAGAGCGTGATGGCAGCGACCGTGCCCGGGCCAATCTCGCCGGCCCTGGAGAAGACCTCCGTGAAGTTGGCCGTGCCGAAGTTTGCGAAGAGTAGAAAGATTGCCATCAGGAATCCGGCGTCGCCGATGCGGTTCATGACGAAAGCCCTGGTGCCCGCCTGCGCCGCGTTTGGTCGTTCGCAATAGAAGGCAATCAGCAAGTAAGAGCACATGCCGACCAGTTCCCAGCCAAGAAATACCACAACATAGTTGTTGGCCATGACGAGCAAGAGCATGGCAAACAGAAACAACGACATCACGGTGAAGAAGCGCGAGAAGCCCCTTTCGTTGTGCATGTAGTTAACCGAAAAGAAGGTCATGACAAACGTGATGCTCGTCGTGAGCAACATCATCACGACGGAGAGCGAGTCGATCAGGAATGCTATATTCACGTTCAGCTCGCCGCTAAACAGCCAACGGTAAACTGTGACTTCACGAGGTGTGGGATCTATCAGCAGACGAACCAGCACATAGAGCGTTCCCAGGAAGGAGCCGAGCGCCGCGCCCCACGCCAGTCGCGTGATCACGGTTCTCGAATAGCGTTCGCCCAGAAGCGCGTTGACCCCGTTGGCGAGTGCCGCCAGCAGAGGCAATCCAGGAATGAGGACAACGATCAGGTCAAACACGCTGCACCTCCGGTGGGGTAGTTTGTTCGCCGTTCTGGACGATCATGGCCGGTGTGAGGTAATCGGTCTTGCTCTTGTACCACTCGAATGACGACCTAACGATAGGAAGTGGCGTGATAGGTTTGTCCCAGAGGATGAACTCGCCGCGCGGGTGGAAGAGGTTGAACTCGCCGGTGTCCGGGTCAATGGCAATCAGGTGGACCCAGGCATTGCCGAGCAGTTCCTGGATAGATTTCTGACGTCCGTAGATCTCGCCCAGGGTTTCGAGCTTAGCTTCGACCATTAACTGCAGTCGCATCGGCTCATGAATCTCCACCATCTGCTTCGGCAAACCGGTGCGCAGATCGCTCATGGCGCCCTCCATCACACCTATAAGGCCCATGACATTGTGGGGAACTTTGGTGTCACAGCCGTACTTAATATTGTCGACCGTAGAGAAGTAGTATTCCAGATTGATACCGGCGCCGACGGGACCGACCGCCAGCAGAATTCTTTCCAGAATCTTGCCGTCTGGGTCCTGAGTGGGATCGTAGGAGATGATAAAGGGCCGGCGATCGAGAAACACCCCATAGGTAATGGAGCGACGACCGACCACGCCGATAGCATTTGTCGCATGACCCCATTCCGGGCGTACTTGTGAGAGGTCCATCGAGCGTTCTTCGACATGCCGCAGCGAGCGCCGGGGCGAGACATCTTTCGGCGCTGAAGCGAAGCGGCGGCAGCGTTCCTGCGCCGAGCGCGCCCGCGCTTCGTCGAGATCGGCGACCAGCCGGCGCCAATCTTCTCTGTGCGTCGCCGGGATGTCTTCAACATCGTAAAAGGTGTAGAGATCGGAGGCGGTGTTGTGCTGCGCGCCGACAAACCAGGTGTCGTCAGGGATGTCTATCCCGCGCTCGCGCAGCACGGCGCGCACCGCCGGGCGGTTGACCATCGCGGCGAAGGCACGCCCGTTCGGCCCGCCATGCTTGCCGCCACAGGCGCCGCAATCGTGCGCCGACTCATGTGGATTGTTGACACTGACTGAGCCGTGTCCGGTGAAGACGGCTAAGCGCGCGAAGTTATAGGTCATGCCGAGGTTGCGAAGCATTGCCTCCACCCGGTCCGCCTGCTCCGCGTTGGTAAATCCGAGATGCTCCTCCTTGGGCGCATTGGGCGCATCGGACTTGGCCGGCGCGTCAACGGTCAAGCTGGTGCGCACCGGCGGAATCAAGTGCCGGCGCAAATTTTCCATGAAAGAGGTATAGCGATGCGGCGAGAATATTCTTCCAAAGAGGGGGAGCACATGGAAGAAGCCGAGCAGGTCCAGGAGGAAGTAGGCCGAAATGGAGTTACGCTTAAGTTCCCAATCGGTATTGTGAAACACTTCATTCCATTGGTGGCGGCGCTTGTGCCTTTGCAGGCTATCAAGATCGTCTGGCCTTGAAACCTCATCGACATGATGCGCTGGCGTAATCACCGGGGGACAGAGCGGTGTCGTATGATGATCGTCCAAGGCGGAATAGTTCATCGCGACGCCGAAGAATCCCGCGGCACCCAAAGTCTCGTAGCCGGGACTGAGTTCTTCCAAATGGCGGTGGATGGCCTCTTCACGCTCGTCGATACAGAAGACAACCTGAGCCAGTGGCCGCGTCTTGCGCGTTTTCCAGCGCCCCTTGCCGCGATTGTTGGCCAGGGCATTGAGAATCTGGTCCCGGTAGTGGAACTCATAGGCAGTGAGCCAGACAGGCCCGTGCGCGGAAGAAGGGAAGGCATCCAGGGTGGCCAGGAGCCGCTCACGATCAGTCGCGGAGAGCGCGCGCAGATCATCTCCGGAGAGGCCGAGAAACTGCGACAGCTGAAACAAACGCCACGCGCTTCGGTAAACCGTGGGTCCCGCCTTGTCTTTGGAGAGGCTGCTCTGGCGATGCATCCAGATCATGTCAGCCAGGGTTTCCAGCGCGCCGTTCTCAACCGGTGATTTGGACAACAAGGCCCGAACTTTTACAGCCAGATAGTCAGGCAGCTTCCCAGCGTGCAATTCTTGCCGCACGAAAAACTCATACTGGTGGTTTTGGAAAAAGTGCCGAAGGCTTGCCAGGTCCGCCTCAACGTTCCAGTTTTCTTTGCAGACCTGTTGAACCAGCAGCGTTTCCAGGAACAGGCGCACCGCGAGAAACTGAATCAGATCGATCGGCATCGCCTCCTGTCTCGGATAATGCGGCCGGCCGGAGCGCCAACTGATCATGCCGGCCCAGCCGGAAAGCTGTAGCAGTAGCCGGCCAAGGTATTCGCCCCAATCCGCTTCTTGAACACCGAGAGTTTGCAACTGCTGAATCACGGCATCTTCCGCTTTATCGGGGAGCCGCTGCAACGCGTCACCCCAGTCTGCAAGGTCTGCAAAATCGAGCGACCAGTCGGGTGCGGTCATCCTTCTCCAGGCGTCGTAGAAACCAAGCGTGCGATCGGGCATCCGCCAGGCCGACTGCCCTTCATCGAGAAAAGCCGCGCAGCGCTTGATCAGGTAACGATTGATGCGCTCGGAAAGATGTTCGCCAGTCATCCCCCGCAGGAATTCGCTATGTGACAGATCGCGGCCGAGGCGAGTCATCACCGCGTCAAGCGTCTCCTGTGCGAACGCCATCATTTGCCGGCGCGGATCACGGGTGTGGAGTTTCTCCAGCAGGTTTTGATTTTCAGTTTGCCCGGCGCGGTCAGAGAGGAGATCTTCCAACGCATCGATCCCTCTCCGGTTTAACTCGTTAGTCTCCAGATCGTGGAGAACGAATTGGAGGAAAAGTGACACTTCAACTGCCGAGGCGCCGCTCTTCTCTAATTGACCCAGCTCGCGATCGACGAACGCCTGAACGTCCGCACGAAGATCGGGACTAAGCAGGATCGGAGGGCCTCCCCAGCGCTCCAGATGCCAGAATCGCTCATGCAACAATTCAGCCGTCGCATCCGCGTTCTGCTGCTGCAGGTGAATGGGGTTGGTGGGTGCGAGTGGGTCGTGAAGTCCATGGACAGCCAGACATGCGTTCCAGAGAGAGCTAAGAGCATAGGTCTCCGGCTGGTTGCTGAAGTGGCTGGCGATCGCGTTGTAAGTGCCGTGGCAACCGAAATGAAGTCGCGCCAGCTTCTTCAGGAAGTCGGTCTCCGTGCGTAGCCAAAGCCGGCGAAGTTGTTCATTTCCCATGCCCGCTTCGCGCGCGATCCCCTCAGCATGACGATCGATACACTGGAGATAACCTTCTCTTCGCTCCTTCGGAATCTGAAGCTTGCGTAACCAATGCTCCACCGCTGGAACGCTGAGTGGAGTGGCAGGTTTGCCTTCATGCCGCAGGTTCTGGCCGCTACCTTGGTTATCGTCGTGATGACCATGGTTCGCTTGGATCGCGCTCTTGACCGCCTCCCGCAGTCCGTCGATTAAGTCCAGGTTCGTATGCGACTGCATCCAATCCGCCAGCGTCCAATCGCGCCCGATGCGATCGAGGCTGCGGGCGAGGTCCGTTTTAGCCTTGGACAAGAGAACGGCGCGCGCATCTTTCGGCACGTCGCTGCGAAAGCGACGACAGGCCTCGCGCTCACACGCTTCGAAGCGCCATTGAGCGGGCTCGATGGCGTCGATGCCATAGAGCAGGTGAGTTCTGAAAACCTCCCCTGAGGTGATGAGACGCTCGCCAATTGTTGCGATGACTTCTGTTCCGGCGAGAGCTGGACGCGCCTCCAGCGCCGCTTCGATGTCCTCGTCCCCAATTCGACCGCGACGATAGAAAGCGCGATACTCTTCATTCGACAGGTAACCGCGTCCGCCCAGAATGCGCGTGGCCTCGGCAATCGCCTCTTCAAACGGAAGATGTTGCAGGCCGTGCAGGGTGTTGTGATGGATGAACGTGGTCATCGGCCCCTGGCTGGAAAGCAGGTGGCTGAAATGTTCCACCTCATGTTCGAGGTGATGGCGCATCTCGTCGGTGATCGGAAGTGTCATATCAATTCAGCGTTACGGAAACAACGCTGCCATCTGCGTCAGCGTCGTGTGCATCAATCTTAGGAGCAAGCTGGGGAAAAGCCCCAGCCCGACCATCAAAACTGCGAGCGGTATCGTGGCCGCAAGCTCAAGCGCATTCAAGTCTGCCAGGTTGGACCATCTGGGATTGAAAGTTCCCATAAACATTCTCGCAATCGTGCGCAGCGAATAGGCCGCGCTCACCAGGATGCCGATGCTGGCAATGACAACATACAGCCCCCAGCGCTGAAAAGCGCCGACCAGCACGTGAAACTCGCCCACAAACTGTGCCAGTCCCGGCATCCCCATCGAAGCCAGCAGCGCCAGCGACATCAACGCTGAATAGATGGGGATGCGCGTTGCCAGTCCGCCAAAATCTGATACTTCGCGGGTATGCGAGCGCTCATAAATGATGCCCACCAGCAGGAAGAGCGCGCCCGTGATGATGCCGTGCGTGACCATCTGAAACAGTGCGCCGGAAAACCCGGTGACATTGAGGGCAGCAATGCCGATGAGCACAAAGCCCATATGACTGATCGAAGAAAAGGCCACCATCGCCTTAAGGTCCGTTTGACGCCACGACAGGACCGCGCCGTAGATAATGTTGACCATCCCCAGCGCCAGCAGAAATGGTGAAAACCATTCCAGCCCCTGGGGCAACAATCCGCTCACGCGCAGGATGCCGTAAGCGCCCATCTTCAGGAGCAGCCCGGAAAGAATGATGCTGACCGGCGCTGGGGCTTCTACGTGGGCCAGCGGCAACCAGCCGTGCAGCGGAAACACCGGAACCTTAACCGCAAACCCAATGAAAAAAGCGATGAATGGACCGAGCTGAAATGCCCGGGTCCAACCTTCGCGCGCTTTCATCAGCGCCAACATGTCAAAGGTATGCGGATCGGCGCTCAAATAGACGGCAATGATACCGAGCAGCATGAAGATCGATCCTGCCAGGGTGTAGAGGAAGAAGGTCATCGTGGCTGTCGCTCTGTTTTCGCCGCCCCATAACCCGATCAGGAAGAACATTGGCACCAGACCGATCTCCCAAAATACGTAGAAGAGAAACCAGTCCTGCGACATGAAGACTCCGAGCATCGAAAATTCCAGCAGGAAGATCCAGGCGTAGTAGCCTTTGACTCGCTCATTAATGCTGACCGAGGCGATCACTGCGACCAGCGTCAAGAGCGTCGTCAGCAGCACCAGTGGAAATGAGAGGCCATCGACGCCGAGCACGTAGGTCATCCCCAGTTCTGGAATCCATGGCCGCCGTTCGACAAACTGCAGTTCGGCGGTGTTCAGGCTAAACCTGAAAAGCAGATGCCAGGAGACGGCAAAGACCAGCGTGGCCCACCCGATTGCAACACCACGGATCAGCCTCACTCTGTTCTTGGGCAAAACCAGGCTAATGACCAGACCGACGAGTGGCATGGCAACAATGATGCTCAAGATACCCATGGCGAATCCTCCTGAGAGCGACAATCGTTTTAGAAACGATCTAGCAAGTTGCTGAAAAATCCCTCTCCCTCTGGGAGAGGGATAGGGAACGGGCCTGCGGGCGCCAAAACAGCAAAAAATATTTACTAAACCACTCGCCTCAAACCCGCTCCCCGGCCCTCTCCAGGAGAGGGAGTTTTTACCACCTTAATTCATCTCGCCTTCTCCTCTGCACGCTTCAACAGGGTTCTCTCGGCAAATGCATGTTCGGTCTCACCGCGCAGATGGTCTGTGCCGCGACGCTGCACTTGTCCGCCGGCGTCTTTGTACTCGATCTCGAAGTCGTATATTCGTTCCATTGCCGTCGGATCGACCAAACGGACTCCGCTGAAGTCGAGCACCACGTTCTTTCCTTTCGGCAGCGCATCGAGCTTGCTGCGGATGCCCACGAAGTTGTGAAAGCCCAGCGTCCTGCGGAAGCGGATCGTGATCGTGTCGCCTTCTTGCGTGACTTCCATATCGGGCTTGAACAGGTTACCAATCGAAGTGCCTCTCACTATTGCCACGATCAGTCCGAGAACGATGCCGAGGGCAACACCCATCAGCAGATCGGTGAACAGGACCATAAGAGCTGTGATGAGCATCAGGGCGAACGCGACTTTTCCGATATGCAGCGCGTGCAGGAAGTCTTTCGGGTGCGCGAGCTTGAAGCCTATGACCAGCAGCACCCCGGCCAGGGACGCCAGTGGGATCATCTGCAACACTCCCGGCAACAATAAGACAAACACAAGCAGGAAAAATCCGTGAAAAAAGTTTGACCAGCGGGTTCGCGCGCCCTGCAGGATGTTGGCCTTGCTGCGGACGACTTCGGCGATCATAGGCAGGCCGCCGACGAGACTCGAGACAAGGTTGCCCGCGCCCTTGCCCATCAGCTCACGATTCATATTTGAGCGCCGCTTCCAGGGGTCGAGCTTGTCCACGGCTTCTGCCGTCAGCAGCGATTCAAGGCTGGCGACAAAGACGTAGAGCACGATCCACTTGATCGATGTGAACGACATGATTTGTGAGAAGTCCGGAGTGGTAAATCCGCCGAGGAAGCTGGCGGGCAGCTTAACGAGTGGTCCGGCCCCGGTAAGCGTGGCGATGATCGTTCCGATGACCACTGCGATAAGAGGCGCGGGGATGACCTTCGCGATGCCGAGCTTAATCATCGGCCAGACGACCATAATAATGACGCTCGTGAGACCGATTAGCGCGGGAATCGGAACCAGGTTGGCGAAACTGGGCGGAATCGCCGTCAGGATGTGGAAGCCATGCGCGCGCGGATTCTGCAGTCCCAGCGCGATGTGAATCTGGCCGGACATAATGATCAGCCCGATGCCCGCCAACATTCCGTGCACCACCGAAAGCGGGAAGAATGCCGTCATCTTGCCGGCGCGCAGCAAACCCAGGACGATCTGAATTGCTCCGGCGATTACTCCCACGGCCAGAGCGAGGCGAAAACCTCTCACCGGATCGCCTGCGCCGAGCTCGGTGACCGCGCCGAGGACGATCACGATCATGCCCGCCGCAGGACCGTTGATTGTCACGTATGACCCGCTTAATAGCGACGCGAGCATTCCGGCGATGAAGCCGGAGATGATCCCTGCAATCGGCGGAGCGCCTGAGGCAAGGGCGATCCCGAGGCACAATGGCAGGGCGATAAGAAAAATAATGAAACCCGAGACAACGTCGTTCTTCCCGTTTTCGATTAATCCCGGAATCCAGTCTTTCGGCACGGCAGTTCTCTCAGTAGTCTTGTCGATAGCGGCTTCATGAGTGTCCATTTTCATCCTCTCCTTCTGTGCTCCACCGTTAGCTCTCAGGCGCGCACTCACATGTTGGGGTCAAATGAATTGAAGTTTAGTTCATTACTGTGTAGCCTAACTCAGATGTAGTCGTGCCCTTCTAATCCGGATAAGACTCAGTGTGTGATGATAATGCTTACTAGTCAGGCGCGCTTGGTGGGAGCTCTTGAAAGACTCGCGACACGTCACCGAACGCGGGTCGGAACCTTTCTCTGCTTATTCAATTTAACCTGACCAACCTTTTTGCCAGATCTCAACGTGAAGCCAAAAAGGGGAGCTTCAGCCTGCAAGAGTTTGCCGGCGATCGTCGAGCAAGGCCCTGACCATATCCCGGATCGAGATTATTCCGGTGACTTTCCCGTCCTCATCAACTACAACCAGATGGCGAAATCCGCGATCAATCATTGTTCCCGCGGCGTCTACCACATGCCAGCGATCAGTCACCGTAACCGCTTTGGAAGCCATGTACTCGCTGACTTTGGCGACATCGAAGTCGACCCCGTCGGCGATGGCTCGGAGCAGGTCGCGTTCGGTGATGATCCCTGGAGGGTCGTCTCTGATGATGACCACAGCGGATCCCACCCCATGCCGAATCATTTGACGACCGGCATCGGAGAGCGTTTGATCCGGACTAACTGTGAGCAGTTGCTGTTGAGTGACGAACTGTACAATTTTCATGTCACACCATCTGACAACTTCATTTGAGAGACTCTGCCGATAACCCCAGAATGACTACTGACTCGGTAGCAGACAACGAATCTCTTGTGAGAAAGGTAAGAACGAACAGTTCAAAATGTGCCGGAAGCTTAAATCCTGTTTCTGCTTATGTCAACGCATAGTTCTCCGGGTCTCCCGTCTCGGCTCCCGGGTCGTTTTGGGAACCAAAACTGACGAACCGTGGACCTCTAGATCGCCATCTGTGAGGGCAGCATGTCGCTGGAGATCAGCGGCTTCGAGATGCCGAGAACTCGCGTTCCTGAAAGTGGTTCTCACCACGTGCTAACTCCAGATACCTTTCTCTTTCCGCCGCAACGTTTTGCCGCTCAGCATAGATCTCCAGGTTGATTCTCTCTTTATCGGTAAAGTGTGGCTCGCGCTCCTTGATTTCTGAAGCCAACTCGCGCGCTGTCTCGTGATAATTCTAGTTCTTCTGAAAGTCGCTGACGAGTCGGCCAAGGAGCTCTCGCGCAGCCGACCTAACTGCGTACCGATGATCTCGCTGTCCAATGCGGATGGTCTGGACTAATTTTCTTTCCCTTCCAACGTTTGTAAATCGACATAGCTGCTTTTCTCCTTTCAGGAAAACAAGTTTGGTCCTGGGATATCACCAAACTGTTGGGCGCAGTCAAGTGGACCTATTTCTATCTCTAAGTGATCCTGGACATCCTCAGCCGTTACGTCGTCGGCTGGATGGTCGCGCCGCGGGAGCCGTTACCGGCCACGGTGGTGATGATCCCCTGCGCATACGGCGCTGTCTCTAACGATGAGTGACATGCTTCGGATTCACAAGGAGGAAGCCAATCGCGACCTCGTGTTGTTGCGCCCTGGCAACATCCCAACACGCGTCCATTAAGCGTCCAATATCAGTTCTCGTGAGTCCTTCAAGTGCGGTAAAGTGCTATCCATGCCGCTAAGTTTCAATGGTTTACCGTGACTAGCGTCTCTTTCACGGCGGCGACACGGGTTCGACTCCCGTACGGGACGCCAAATTCTAAAGCACTAGCAGAATCCGACCAGTTCCGCCACGCGTCCAGACACGTCTATTGGCTAAATCACCACCCTCTGAATACCCGACAAGAAGCATTTTCACAACCTTACTCTGCGCCTTCCGCTCGTGGTCCGTCACGGCTTTGGCCCCTAGCGGCGTCTTCGTTCCGTAAAAAATTGATGGATTCTCATGGCCAGTTTCGTGCATATTGAATTTGGAGATGAGGGGAAGATGAGGGGAAGATGAGGGGGTTACGTGTCTGTACCAAGCAGACGTATCTTGCTTTGACGGCTGAAACGTCGGTAAATACGACTTGGTAACGCGTAGTAGAATGAGGTAAGCGCACCCAGTGCGGACTTAAAATCCGTTGTTCCTGCAGGGGCATTTGACTCCGTTCCATAATCTCTAACGAACTTGAGCCTTCATTATTTTAAGCCGAACGCCTTCAAAAAAGAGAGTTATGCCCTATTGCTGGCGCAAGCG
>JBPCLZ010000064.1:0-6503 GCA_051002775.1 Pyrinomonadaceae bacterium
CGCGACGCGTCATAAAACACCTGGCCAGGCACGGTGTAAAGATGAAACCGTGTCTTAAAACCCCGGACTGTTCCCAGCTCGAGTGGCATGAAATCGAAAAATAACGTGCGGTCCGTTTCAGTTGCCAGGCTGATAAGTTTGCCGCGCGCTTGTGGCGCGGTAGCCTCGAAAATGTGTTGCAGGTTGGTCGTCTTGCCGCACAGACCTGGACCGTAATAAACGATCTTGCAGTTAATTTCTCGCGATGCGTAGTTAATAAAGGTCATAAGGCACTCACTCTGGGCGTGATTATTGGAAAAGACTGTCAATATCTTCGTCGGTGATTTCGGCGAAGGGTGAGTCTGATTGGTCGTTGGGGGCGTTCACGATTTCGTCCATCATCGCGGACAACTGTTGGGATACCTGTTTCGACCGCAGCTTGACGAGGCCAAGACTCGAACGTTCATCGAAGACCACAATCAACAGCATTCGGCCAATGACGGAGATGTGTATGCTTTCATGCGCACCTTCGTGAGAGAGAGTGGGGAATTCTTTCTCACCGATGAGTTGCGCCATGCCTCCGGTCGCCGCGACATTCCCAGCGGCCAGCGAAGCCAGGCTGGTTGTGTCAAGATTTCCTATCTCACCCTGAACGGCGATCTCCTGACCGTCCTTGTCGACCAGGAACACCACTCGGGCGGACGAATCCATTCGCAGCCGAGCAAGCACGGCTTTGAGCTGGTGATACTGGCGCTCGTGTAAAAGGATAGGCGTGTCTGCCATCGATACAACTTTCCTATTCGTCTTTAATGAGAGGATTCGGGGTCGGCGGATGGAAGGCCTTGACTCTGTCGGCAAGCCATTGAAAATAAAGCGATTCTTCTGGTGCTATGTTTGTCGTGAAGGAAAGGCGGCTAGTCCCGAATAGCCGTAAGGCAATGTAACATAGCCAACAATGTGCTACAAGTGTTTTTCTTTGTTTGCACTTCACGCCTTACTTCGGCTTTGGACCACTTAATGGGGCGTAAACCCTCGTTTTACGTTGAATTGGCGCATGAGCTATGTTACTCTGCCACCGCAACTTCGCAGCAATTGCGGCTACAATCCACCTGTCATCTTGATTCTTCCATGAGTGCAGTCACAAAAGGTCTTAGACGTTCAACGTCGCGTGCCGCCGTTCGTCGTGCTGTGTCGAAAACGGCAGCCAAGCGACGTGCAACGAATGCCAAGCCTGCGCGACCAAAAGCGAAGCGAGCTCCCGCCCAAAAACCGGCGGTTAGGAAGAGCACGAAGCCAAAGGCCTTGAAGAGCAAGAAAGCCGCTTCGAAGAAATTGGCCGGGAAGAAAGTTCGGACTCAAAAGAAACCAACCCCGCGCAAGGCAGTTACGCGCAAACCAGTCGTAGCCAAACACAGCAAACCTTCTCTGACAGGGGTCAAAAAGACTCATAAGCTGGCGGCGGTTCGCGCGCAACGTCCACTTCCGGTTGCACCGTCACCTCCGCGTCAGCCCACAGTTGACGAGTCGGCAGCGTTAAAGGCATTCGAGCGCGCACATAAGGAGTTCACGCGTGGCCATTTCGGCGAAGCCCGCAATCAGTTTCGTGCGCTTCTGGAAAAATACTCGAAAGTTTCAGAAGTAGCCGCCCGTGCCCGAACCTATCTTGCCGTTGCCGATGCGCGAATGCGCACCGAAAGCATCCTGCCGCGCGATGCCGATTCCCTCTATGACCGAGGGGTGATCGAGCTTAACCGCGGCGAATATGTTGCTGCGCAGGAAATGTTCGAGCGCGCATTGAAACGGGAACCAGAGGCTGCTCACATCCATTATGGTTTGGCAGCCACCAGGGCTCGGCTCGGCTCAGTTGATCTCGCCCTGCAATCACTACAACGCGCGCTTGATCTACAGCCAACGTTGCGGGTTCGCGCCCAGCACGATCACGATCTGACATCCCTTCGCAATGATCCGGATTTTGACCGCCTGGTTTTTCAACCTCGCCTCTAACATCCTGCCCTTCGTTGTTCCACAAGTATGTAGTTTGAAAGCCTGCGCCTTTTAGGTATTATTCTGAATTAGAGCGCATAAGCCGCGCACTACAGCTGGAGAAGCTCATTTGCCTTCTTTGTCCTCAGAAAATCCCGGACTCAATCTGGTTGCCCTCGGCGGTGGAACTGGCCTTTCAACGTTGCTCGCAGGCTTGAAACGTCTGGTGGACAAGCACGATTCTGATTCCCGCTGGATCGAGAACTTGTCGGCCATTGTTACTGTCTCTGACGATGGTGGCAGCTCAGGTCGCTTACGTGACGAGTTGCAAATGCTGCCGCCCGGTGACATCCGCAATTGCATGATCGCGCTTTCGGAAGACTCAACCTTGCTTTCGCAACTCTTTCGTTATCGCTTTCGCGGCTCTGGCGAACTTGGCGGTCACAGCTTTGGCAATTTGTTTTTGGCAGCCCTAACTGAGGTCACCGGAGATTTTACTGAGGCCGTGCGACTGTCTTCGGAGGTATTGGCGAGCAAGGGCCACATCTTTCCGGCAACAATAAGCGATGTGCGTTTGGTTGCCGAACTCGAGGATGGAAATGTCGTTCGTGGTGAAACTCAGATCTCGGCTTCGCGTGTGCCAATTCGGCGTCTTAGACTTGAACCAGAACAGTGTCTGCCATTGCCGCAGGCGTTAAAGGCCATTCGAGCCGCCGACGTTATTACGTTGGGTCCGGGTTCACTTTACACCAGCATCTTGCCGAACCTGCTCGTCGCGCGTGTATCCCGGGCCATCGGTGAAAGCGGCGCCACCAAAATTTTCATTTGTAACCTGATGACTCAGCCAGGTGAAACTGACAACTACACCGCGCGGGAACATTTGGAAACGATCAAGCGGTATGCTCCTGAGATTCACTTTGATTATGTTGTCGTCAATGATCGTCCAATCACCGCCGAGCAGGCGGAGCGTTATGCACAGGAAGGTGCTCAGCAGATCGGGATTGAGGATGATTCGCTGGAAATTATCCTTGACCAGTCGACACAGCTCGTCCGCGCAAGTCTGCTCGAAGAGGGTGAAAAAGTTCGCCACGATTCGATGTTGCTCTCCGGTGTAGTCATGTCCTGCCGGCAACAAGCCTGTCGGCGCCCCGTGCCAGCCTAACCGATGCAAAAAAACTCCCTGTCGCAGTCATCCCACCCGCTCGACGTACTCATTCTCGCTGCCGGTCTCGGTACGCGGATGAAATCCAAACGTGCAAAGGTACTGCACGAACTGGGCGGCGCGCCTTTAATTGCTTACGTCTGCCGCACAGCGAAAATGCTAAGGCCGGAAAAGATTTTCGTCGTGGTCGGCCATCAGACTGCCGAGGTTGTAAAGGCGGTAGAAGCAGAAGTCGGTAGTCTGGCTGAATTTGTTACTCAGACCGAACAACGCGGAACGGCCGATGCGGTTTTGGCGGCCCGTGGACAACTCCAAAATCGCATTGCCGAATTAGTGATTTTGTCAGGCGACGTACCATTGTTGAAACCGGAAACGCTAGAACTTTTCATCAAGGAACATCGCACAAATAGAGCGGCGTGCTCAATTTTAAGCGTGCGGCTTGACGCCCCGACAGGTTATGGCCGAATTGTTAGGGACGCTGATGATCAATTTGCGCGCATAGTCGAGCACCGGGATGCGACGGATGAAGAACGCAAAATCAGGGAGATTAATTCGGGAATTTATTGCTTCGCCAACAGCAAACTTTGGCCGGCGCTTGATCTTGTCAAACCTACGAATGATCAGGGCGAGTTTTACCTGACCGACGTCGCAGAAATTCTGTTAGCGCAAGGCGAGAAAGTGAACATTTATTTACACCGCGACGCGCGCGAGGTTTCCGGCATTAACACGCGCGCCGAACTGGCGGAGTTTGAAAATCTAATGCGCCGCAACACCGTTCGCAAGCTGATGCTGGAAGACGGCGTGACCTTTCTGGATCCATCTCGTGCCTACATCAGCGCTAGTGCCAGCCTGGGCCAGGACTGCATTATTTACCCGGACGTTGCGATTGAAGGCAATTCAGTGATCGGTACGGGTTGCGAAATTCATTCCGGCTCGAAAATAACCAATTCCCGGTTGGGTGACAACGTCATGATTAAGGATCATTGCTTAATCGTCGATTCCACTATCGAGTCAAACTGCGCAGTCGGGCCTTTTGCGCACCTGCGCATGAACACGACTATCGAAGAGGGTGCGGCGGTGGGCAACTTTGTCGAGGTGAAAAAATCCCGCCTCGGCCGCGGCTCAAAATCGATGCACCTAACTTATCTCGGCGATGCAACCATCGGACAGAAAACCAATATCGGCGCCGGCACTGTTACCTGTAACTACGACGGCAAAGATAAGCATCCAACGATCATTGAAGACGAGGTGCGCATTGGGTCTGACACGATGTTGGTGGCGCCGGTTACGGTCGGCAGAGGTTCAGTCACCGCAGCCGGCTCAGTTGTCACCGAAGACGTGCCTCCGGACACGCTGGTCGCCGGTGTTCCGGCAGTGGTTAAGAAAAGGTTGAAAAAAGAAAGTGCTGAGTGATGAGTACTGAGTACTGAGTGAAAGCGAATAAGTCGTCGAAACTCAGTACTCAGTACTCAGTACTCATCACTTGTCTCGAGGGAAAACATATGTGCGGAATTGTTGGATACGTTGGCAACAAGCAGGTCGTGCCGTTAATCATTGAGGGCCTGCGCAAGTTGGAATATCGCGGCTACGATTCCGCGGGCATTGCTGTCGTTAATGAAGGGCATGATCTCGAAATACGCAGGGCCGAAGGCAAACTGCGCAACCTTGAGGAAACGATTCGACTGAGTCCGCTCGATGGAACGTACGGCATTGGCCATACGCGCTGGGCCACTCACGGCCGCCCGACTGAAGAGAATGCGCACCCGCACCGGGATTGCACCGGCCGCGTCGTGGTAGTCCATAACGGCATTATTGAAAACTATCTACAACTGAAAGAGCGCTTGCGCAAAACCGATCACGAATTCGTAACCGAGACCGACACCGAGATCATCGCCCACCTGATAGAAGAATATCTGAAAGAAGATCACAATTTCGAAAACTCGGTGCGCCGGGCCATGTTGGATCTAAAGGGCATCTTCGCATTGTCAATCATCAACGCGGACGAGCCGGATACCATCATCGCCGTGCGGCAAGGGCCGCCCGTTGTCATTGGCTTAGGTGATGGCGAGTTCTTTGTTGCTTCTGATATTCCGCCCATTCTGCAGCACACACGCGACGTCTTTTTTCTAGGCGACGGTGAAATGGCTGTGCTCAACAGGGACGCTGTTCGGGTGGTCGATTTTGAAGGGAATTCTGTGCAGCCCGCGATTCAACGCATTACCTGGGATCCGATCATGGCGGAAAAAGGTGGCTTCAAACATTTCATGCTTAAGGAGATTTATGAGCAGCCACGTTCCGTTCGCGACACCGTGCAGGGCCGTATCTCTTTGGACTCCGGCCGGGTGTTTCTCGACGAGATGAAGAACATTACCGAGGCCGACTTCAAAAAGTTTACCTCGATCAAGATTGCGGCGTGCGGCACTTCATGGCATGCAGGATTGGCGGGCAAGTATATGATCGAACAGCTTGCGCGCATTCCGGTGGAGGTTGATTACGCTTCAGAATTTCGTTATCGCGATCCGGTGATGAACGAGAGCACGTTGTTGCTGGTTATTTCCCAATCGGGTGAAACGGCAGACACCATTGCTGCACTGCGAGAAGCGAAAACACTGGGCAGCAAAGTGCTGGCCATCTGCAACGTCTTCGGCTCGATGATTACGCGCGAGGCCGACGGCACGGTGCTCACGCATGCCGGTCCGGAAATCGGAGTTGCGTCAACCAAAGCGTTTACCTGTCAGATGGTCGCGTTGTATTTGCTCGGGCTCTACCTTGGGAATGTTCGCGGAACGCTATCGGCTGACGAAGCAAAACGTCATGCGCAGCAACTGGCTGAATTGCCGGTCAAGCTGGAACATCTACTTAATGAGTCAGATGACATTGAGGAGCTATCGAAGGAGTTTTTCCGCGTCACTGATTTTCTTTATCTCGGCCGCGGCATAAATTTTCCAGTCGCGTTGGAAGGCGCTTTGAAACTGAAGGAGATTTCCTACATTCACGCTGAAGGCTATCCGGCCGGTGAGATGAAGCATGGTCCAAATGCCCTAATCGATGAGCGCCTGCCGGTGATGTTCATCAATACACGCGAAGAGGGTAACCGCTCGTCAGAACTGCGCTACGAAAAAACGCATTCAAACATAGTCGAGGTTAAAGCTCGTGAGGGTATTGTGATCTCCGTGCTAACTGAAGGCGACACAATGTCTTCGGTGGTCTCGGATTACGTTATTAGTATTCCACCCGCCAGCGATCTGCTGTCGCCCATTCTTTCAATCATCCCGCTGCAACTACTTGCCTATCACATCGCAGTGCGCCGCGGCTGCGACGTTGACCAGCCAAGGAACCTCGCGAAGTCAGTCACGGTTGAGTAGATTTGCGGGACGAC
>JBPCLZ010000065.1:0-7582 GCA_051002775.1 Pyrinomonadaceae bacterium
CTCCACGCTTCCTTCAGACCTTGCCTCACGACAACGCCCTTGCGCTTTGCTATCCTTCACCTCCATCAGGTTGGAAAGGGACTTTCACCCTCAAGTCGTCGAACATGCTCGGCACACGCTAAATTCATACAGACGCTACGCGTCGAAAGACTAATACCGACCTTATACTGCCCACATGATCAGAGGTTCCTTCAGTCTGTGCCTGGCCAAGTAGGCACAGGCTAAAGCGTATGCCACTCAAGCCTGTTTGCTTTATGACGCCCGATTTACCTGCTCGCGCCGCCACTAACTGCCGGCAGGATTGTTATCTCGCAAGTCTCAGGCAAGCGCGTTTCAAGCATCTCTTTGTGCTTAATATTTTCGTCGTTAAGGAAAATGTTGACGTGCGGTCTGAGCTGGCCTCGCTCGTTTACCACCCGGTCACGCAACCCGACATGCTGTTGCCATAAACTGTCGAGCGCCTGAGCAACCGTCGCCGCTGCCGAATCCAAAACAATGCGGCTCTGTCCGTTAGTAAAATCGGTCAGGAAACCGGCAACATTTACAGTAATCATATTTGAGTTAATCGGTCGTAAAGCAAACTGTTGGTTTGCGTTGGTTGCTAGCCATCCAAGTTAGAGCTAACCAGCCACCGCAAACTAACAGTTTGCTTTACGTTCCAGATAACGGTCAGGGCAGAATACCTTCGGGAACAATCCACGGATGCATTTCAATTTTCAAGCGGCCCGCTTGCACCGCCGGATCAGTTGCCGCGAGTTCGCGCGCTTCGTCGATTGAGGCGACGCGGAAAACAAAGATACCGCGCAGCGGCGTGTTATCCCCAAATGGTCCGGCGACGACAAGCTTATTCAATTTTTCGAGACGTCCAATGTTTGCCAGGTGCGCTCGTTGCAGTTCTTCGGTTGCGGGGGTTTTCTCAGGCGTCCACTTGTCGCCGCGAAATAATAAGCCGAGGTAGGCGCGCGTCGATTTCTCGGGCGTCGTAGTTTTCTTCATCACATCTTCCGACCACCACGGGTGCATTTCTACAATGATCTGACCGGACTTCACGACCGGGCTGTTCTCCGCCCACTCTTTTGCTTCCGCCGCCGACTTCGCGCGCAATACATAAACGCCGCGAATTTCGCCGTCGTCATCCAAGCGCCCGGCAATTACTGCTTTGCCAGACTCAATGAGCGATGCTGCATAAGCGTTCGCGCGCTTTCGAGCTCTTTGGTCTGGCTATTGTTTTCGCCGGTCCATTTCGGCCCGCGTTTGAGCAGCGCCATTTGAAACTCGACCAGCTTGAACTCTGGTTCCTTTTTATCCTGCGCTTGCGTCAAAGCAGACGAGAAAGCAAAAAGAGCGATTAGACTCGCAACCAGAATCTGTTTCATCTTGTTTTTATTCGACCCGCGCCCAATGGCTTCCTGAGGTTCAGGCTACAAACTCTATTGAACCACCGCCGTCTTAACGCAAACTACCGGCGGCAAACTCTCGAGGACTGGCGCCCACGAATCGCCGACATCTTTCGACCCAAACAACTTGCCGTTGCGCGTTCCAAAATAAATACCCGTTGGTTTCAAGTGGTCCGCTGACATGCCATCGCGCAGTACAGTCTCCATAGCATTGTCTTGCGGCAAGCCCTTTGATAGCGCTTCCCACGATTGCCCATCGTTGCGCGTACGATAGACGCGCATTTTTCCTTCGGGCGTGCAACGAAATTCGTCTGACTCGAGCGGAATGATAAAGACGTTATTGGCGTCGTTAGGATCAACTTCCATCGCGAATCCAAAATCAGAAGGCACGCCATTGGCAACGTCGTTCCATGAATCGCCACCGTCATCGCTGCGATAAAGTCCCCAATGGTTCTGTAAAAACATGCGCTGCGGACTCAAAGGATGACTAACGATCTTGTGCACGCACTGTCCCCATTCCGGAAAACGCTGATCGGGCGGCAGAAATTCGGCGCGGACACCATTGTTTCGGGGTTGCCAGTTTTCCCCACCGTCATCGGTGCGATAAACGCCGCCGGTTGAAATTGCCACAAACAAACGTTTGGGATTCGAAGGATCCGGCAGGATGGTGTGCAAACATAGGCCACCACCACCCGGCATCCACTGCGCCCGGTGCGGATGATCGTAAAGTCCCTGGACCAGCGACCAGGATTCGCCTGCGTCAGTTGACTTGAATAGTGCTGCCGGCTCAACGCCGCAGTAGAGAGTGTCCGGTTCGCCCGGATGCCCTGGCGCAATCTGCCAGATTTGCTTCACCGACGAGTCAGTTCCCTCGGGAAACTTGACGCCATAAGCTTCGGGCTCAGTCCATGTTTTTCCATAGTCGTCAGACGAACTTAAGTACGAACCCCAATATGAACTGTTGACGGCTGCCCACAGACGCTGGCGCCCGTTGCGATCGTCGTAGGCAAGTGCATAAATCGCGCGCCCCGGAAAATACGGACCACCTACGTCCCATTTTTCGCGCGCCTTGTCGGAACGAAGAATAAACGCGCCCTTCATGGTGCCAACGAGTAACAACACATCGCCAGACGACGCGTTAACGTTTTGTGCTTCAGGCATAAGGGAACTCCTGACTGGTCAAGCAGGATAATTAGCGTACCGGCATTATAAATCACGTGAAGCGCGCCGCGAAACAAACTCAAGAATCCCGCTGCCATTAAGCGTATATAAAAACATTCGGAAAACTGTGAAGCACTGAAGGGCGAACCGGCAACTGCCGGATTGTCTCGGGTATTTCTGTCTCTTCATGTCCACTGAGGTAACATCCATTGCTCCCGACAGCAAGCGTCTCTCCCTGCGCACAATTGCGGCCATAATTCGCAATTACCTACCCTTTTCCCCGCTCAGCAGCAAACAACTTTTCGTCCGGTTTATCTTTGGCTTACTGGCGATCGCAACTATTGCCGGAGCTGATGCTTTGTTGCGCTCGTACAAATACTACTCACGAATCATCGATGCGCGTCTCGCAAGTGGTTATCTCACTAGTCGTCCCGGTCTTTACGCCGCGCCGCGCACTATCGAACGCGGCCAGAAATTAACCAAACAAAATCTTATTCAAGCATTGCGGCGCGCGGGTTACGTAGATTCAACGGTCAGCAATGTCTGGAGTGGAAGCTTTCGTGAAACTGGATCGACGATCGAAATCAGTCCAACCACCGCAAACCGAAACAGGCCGTCGGTAGTCACGGTCCTTTTTGAGAACGATCGGCAGATCGAAGCGTTACTTGCGGACAACCTACCGCTGGAAAAATTCACGCTCGCGCCTGAAGTTCTTACCAACGACCTTTCGTCCAAGACTGGCGAGCACGACAACGTGACCTACGCCGAGATTCCGCCGGTTCTGGCTCACTCGATTCTATCGATCGAGGATCAGCGCTTTTTTGAACATCCGGGCATCGATCTCTGGGGTATCGCTCGGGCACTCGTGCGCAATGCCGGCGAAGATAGAGTTGGTCAGGGTGGTTCGACCATCACGCAACAACTCGTCAAGAATACATATCTTTCTTCCGAGCGGACTTTTGCGCGCAAGTATGCCGAGGCAATGCTCTCGTTCGCACTTGAGCAGCGCTTGTCCAAGCAGGAAATCTTTGCGCTCTATTGTAACGAGGTGTACCTGGGCCAACGCGGCGCTGTCGGCGTGCGGGGCGTGCGACAAGCGGCGCGCATATATTTTGGAAAAGAGTTGAAAGACGTTTCGCTCGCGGAAGCGGCAACTATCGCGGGTATGATCCAGGGGCCGGCGCGTTACTCGCCGGTGCATCATGCCGAAGCAGCACAAGCTCGCAAGACGCTTGTACTTGAAGCAATGCTTCGCGACGGTTGGATTACAAACGATCAGGCAAGCAGCGCCAGATCGCAGGGCATCGTCCTGTCGCCCGCGAAAAACATATCGTCGGTTGCGCCATATTTTGTCGACTATGTGGACCGGACATCAAATCAGTATGACGTGCATCCAGCCCAAGCCAGAATTTACACCACCATCGATCTCGATCTGCAACACCTTGCCGAACATGCGTTGAAACAGCAACTGGACCATCTGGCCGTTGTTTACAGGAGTCGTTCAACCAAACCGCAGGCCGCACTGGTCGCGCTCGATCCGAAAACAGGGAACGTACTGGCGATGGTCGGTGGGCGCGATTATGCCGAGTCGCAGCTCAACCGGGTTACCGACGCGCGCCGGCAACCGGGATCGACGTTCAAACCTTTCGTATATGCCGCTGCACTGGAGGATGGAATGTCGCCAGTGCAAATGTTTAGCGACACGCCGCGCGAGTTTGTCTATGACCGCAACAAGGTTTACCGGCCGGCAAATTTCGGGGGCGGCTATTCAATGCACGACGTAACCGTGCGCACGGCGCTTGTTAAGTCTCTTAACGTCGCTACGGTCGATGTTGCATTGCAGACGGGTTTGGCCCGCATTGCAAATCTCGCTTCTGATTTCGGTTTGCCACGACCCGAACGTTATCCGTCAATGGCGTTGGGCACCGAAGAAGTCACGCCGCTGGAGTTGGCCGCCGCGTATGCCGCCTTCGCAAATGGCGGCCGGCGGGTTGGGCCCAGGGTGATTGCCAGCGTTGGCGAACCGCCGGCAGCCCATGTGGCTAACGAAAGAAATGACAAGCGTGTTGTTAGTCAGGCAACCGCCTACATGATCACAAACATGCTGGAAGCTGTAGTTAATCATGGCACGGCGCGCGCCGCCCGCAACGCATTGAAAGGGACGTCCTTCGCAGCCAAAACCGGAACGTCACGCGATGGTTGGTTTGTTGGTTATACGCCGAATTTGGTTTGCGTTGTGTGGATTGGCTTTGATGATAACCAGCAGCTTGGCCTAACGGGCGCCGAGGCGGCACTGCCGGCCTGGGTGAATTTTATGCAGGGAGCGGTTGCCGCGAGACCGGAACTGGGCGGCAGAAATTTTGAATGCCCGGAAGGAATTCAGTTTTTAGAGATCGACATCGATAGCGGTTTGCGCTCAACTCTGAGTTGTCCATATCGCGAGCTGATTGCGGTGACTGAAAGACTAGCGCCGAATCTTGAGTGTTACCAGCATGGGGATTTGCCTCAACCAGACGGCACAGGGGTTGACGACTCTGCCGACCGAAATATCCGACGTGAATCGATACTTGCCCAACATTCCAGACCACGTGTCCAAGCGGACTCTTTGGCATTCACTCGAATCGATGTCGATACACGAGGAAAGCGCACCCTCGTAAACGCGATGCGATAGTTTTGGTTTTTAGCTCTGCCATCTGATGGGCTGAGGGTCTAGAGATGCAAGCGATTCTGCATCTCGGCTAAGCCGTCCGATGTGCGGAAGGTCTTTGACCTTCCGGCTACTGCTATTATGTTGTGGGGCTGTGCCCCCGCCCCTTTTCAGATTTCGAGAGACACTCCAGCCCTATACATCTCAATAGCGGCGAAAGATCGGCTACCAGTCTTTCGGTTGGACAGTATCAAAACAGTTATTTGCCAAGCCTTGAACGAAGCGCGCGAATCAGGCGGTTTTTTGCTGTTCGCTTACGTGATAATGGTGGATCATCTGCACCTCTTGACCAATCAACCGAACACATCAGCAGAGGTGTTGCGTTATCTCAAGGGCATAAGCGCCCGTCGGACGATCGATTACCTTCGTCAAAAGAACTTCCAGATCTCTCTCGCTAAGTTGCAACACGAAAGCTGGAAGAGGGGACACAGATATTCACTCTGGCAAAAGGAGAAGGATGTATTTTCAATTTATAGCGAGGCGATGTTCATGCAGAAAGTAAATTATATTCCTCTTAATCCTGTGAGAGCTAGACTCGTTGAAAGAACGATTGATTATCGGTGGTCCAGTGCGAGAATTTGGCAAAGGTGTCCAACTGAAAATGAACCCCTGAACGTTGATTTGAACCTCATCGCCTGGAGAAGTGGGCGCAGCCCAATTAGGTAATACATGTTGTGGAAGGTCAGAGACCTTCCGCACATCAGACGGCAGAGCCGTGACGCAGCTTGGTCTCAACACCTGGATCCTCGCACCCGAGGGAGGTCTTGTGTCTTTTCCAATACGACCTGAGCAATCGCGTGCTGAGTTGTGTGCGATATTGAAAGATGGGCAACAGTCGCTCCCGAAGCTTCAAATAGTTTTTTGGTCTCGCCATGAAAGGTCAGAAACGGAGCGCCGCTTTCCAGTGAACCAATCTCCACGTCCTGCCAACTAATCCCGCCACGCCAGCCAGTCTTTAGTGCTTTCAACGCAGCTTCTTTAGCAGCGAAGCGCGCGGCATAATGTTGTGCGGCCACCACCCCGCAACTGTCGCAGTAGGCCCGCTCGGCCGTGGTGAAGACGCGTTCAGTGAAGCGCGGCGTGCGCGCAAGCACTTCGCGAATGCGAGCAACTTCGATAATGTCTATGCCAATGGAGACGATCATAAGCGAACGCGAATTAGAACATGCCGGCTTCTACTGGCGCGAGCACGACGGCGTTAGTGCACTTGTTTGCGCGCCGCTCGAAGCGGCCGGTTTCGCCAACGGATTCTCAACCAGAAACGGCGGCGTCAGTTCTATGCCTGAGAAGTCGCTAAACCTCGCCGGCTTTAACGAGGACGCGGCGGAAAACATTTTGGAGAATAGACGCCGCTTTCTCAAGCTCTTCCCGGGGGAGTGGGCGCTGGCGGGTTGTTGGCAGGTACACGGCGCCGATATCCGCCAGATAAAGAATTTGAGCGAAGCAAAGCCCGCCGAGGATGCGCGCGGCGATACTGTCTACTGCGATGCGATCGCCAGCGACGCGCGCGGCGTTATAGCCGGAGTTAAAACTGCCGATTGCGTTCCCATCCTGATTGGCGATTCACAAACTGGCGCGTTTGCAGCGGTCCACGCGGGCTGGCGCGGCACAGTGGCGAGCGTTGCGATCAAAGCGCTGGAACGAATGAGCGCTGAATATGCAACAAAGCCGCGCGATATTACGGTCGCAATTGGTCCAGCCGCGGGCGCATGTTGCTATGAAGTTGGAAGCGAAGTCATCGATGCGTTCGGTGAACATTTTCCAAACGCGACCGGGCTGTTCAATTCAACGCGCGAAGCTCACGCCTGTGTTGATTTGATCAAGGCGAATCGCGGGCAGCTAATTTCGGCTGGGGTTGATGAAGAAAAGATTTACAGCGCGCCTTTGTGCACCATGTGTCGTACGGATCTGTTTTTCTCGTACCGACGCGAGAAGAATTTGTACGGAAAGGTCGGACGCTTGATGGGCGTGATTGGGAGGAAGGTAGCAGTTTAGAGTACAAACTTTAAGAACGTCTGATCAAGTGTCCTCGACGCGTAGCGTCAGTATGAATTTAGCCCGGCGTTTTAACGCCGGGACTAGGTCATGGCGATCCTCGTCGCTTAGCGACGGTTGAAGCTGCCCCGTTTCAGGCGTCGCTGACGCGACGCTGCCTAGTTTGTTGACTCTTCTTACCGGCCTTGAAATACCGATCGGGATAGGGAGAAGTCTCGCGGCTCCCCCCTCCCACACCACCCGGCATACGGGTCCGTACCGGGCGGTTCGGTAGAGATGGCCAATCACAAACGGGCTAAGGAGTAGAGACCGAGCACTTGAA
>JBPCLZ010000066.1:0-4953 GCA_051002775.1 Pyrinomonadaceae bacterium
GTCGTCATCACGCACCTCGGGCAGGGGCCGCTAATTCGGATGCGGACCGCGTCTCCGATTGCGACCGTCTGGCCCACCCAATCGTTCTCAACAAATCCCTTCCCGCCGGGAGGGGTTTCAACCACAATGTTCGGGCGGAATCGCCGCATCTCAAAGCGGCTTTGGGGGTAGAGTTCTCGGAGATGGTCAATCGTGGCAGTCGTCAACAGATGAATGACTGCGCAGTCGAAGAAAGTTCCCTCGGGCATCTTTTCGTCAGTTACTGCATCTCTGTGGGCGAGACCTTCCATGTCAGGCCAATATTCTTCAAGGCTAGGATTCTTCATCCACGGGTTCGGGGATGTGGTCTCGACTATCTCTTCTCGGCCCGGCTCCCTCCTCTCAAGTGTAACTTCCCGCCCTAGCGTATTCGAGAGAAGTTCGTTGACTCCATTTTGCTCACTCGTGACAATTGTTCCGTCTGGGAGAGTGACTCGCACGGCGGAAAATTTTTCGCCGTGGCGCGGAGGCTCAACGAAAGCAGCCCGGAAGCTGAAGAGATTCCCCCACTTTCGCGGGTTCTTCGCGCTTGCAACCTTCCCGTCGGACGAGTCAATGATGGCGTAAGCGCGATCACCTAGTAGCCCGCGGTCGGTCACGTCTGTGGCATTTAGTTCCTCGCCCATCATGGACTTGACGGGGTAACGCCATAATGAGACTACTGAGCCTAAAGCGTTCTGGGCTGGAGATGACATAGGTGGACTCCTTATAGAAGAGGAAAAGACTCGGCTAACGAGAAGTGCTTTTAATCTACCGCTGGTAGTAAGTCAATAACCACACGCTGCGCCTCATTCAAGTAGATGTTGCCTAACGTCGGAGTTGACGCGGCGGCGCGAATTCAATCAAGCATCGCCGCACCAATTAAGTTGAGAAACACGCTTCCGCCGCTCGCGTCCAACGATTTGTTAGATTGCGCCGCGACGTAGCCATTCAACCTTCATTCACAACGTCTGCATTCAACTGGCTGTGGCTTAAGAGGCGCTCCTGTATTTGAGCATCCCAAGCCGGATTTGCAACGGAAACCGCCAACACTGATCCGCAACTATCAGCATACTTCTCATCAGGATAGGCGACATTCAGCGCAAACCACAGCGCCTCATCCAGACTCTCATCATTATGCCACGTAGTCATAAGGGGCAAATCCCGCCCTTCTTCTATCTCAAGATTTACGGCCACCAAATCAAAGATAGTATCGAACCGCTCGCACTCAGCGCCCCAAGCGCAAATATAAACAGTCCCGCGATTAACCATTTCATGAGCGAATCTTGTTATAACGGCGGCGGGAATGCCGCGAGCGTCATAGGCAATGAATAGGACAAAGTTGGGGCTGGGCAAATTCAGCTCGGGCAGGGGCGATTCAAGATTGGGGATTGCTAGAGAGAACAGCCTTCTGTCGAAAGAGGCTTCACTCTGTCGACAGTCACCGTGATATTCCTACCGGTAGTGAAGCGAAAGCATAAACACCGCACTCGTTCGTGGTCTGCGTTTGGGATAAGCCAGTGGCTTCGTTGGTAACAGTGACGCTGGCCCCGGGGACAGAGGCCTCTTTTGTGTCGACGACCCGGCCGCTGATGCGCGATGTTCCAGTTTGAGCCAGCGCAACGGGAGCCGAACTGGCGAGCAGAACGAATAGAACGAGAATCGAGCGAGTGCAATTCAACATGAGTTTCTCCTGGAGAGCCGAGATGGAGAAGGTGAATACCTTCCGCGCAAGTGATTGTGAAAACTGTTGACTGATGAAACGATGAGTGGGGTTCAACTGTTCTGCGTCTTGCTTCTAGCCGGCATCGAATACTGCAAGCTGAATCCCGACGGAACCTGCGACCTTAGAATGCGAGCAGTATGATAGCGAGGTGGCTCTAGGTCAAGATTTGTTTCGCATTATTTCTCGCAGTGAAATGATCAGATCGGTTGATGAAACGTAGCCTACTTGCCACCGAACGATGCCTCACTTCAACGCGGCGTTTGTTGAGTACTAGCCCGCGAAGGGTCTGTCGGAAAAATCAAAAATCGCGAAAAACGCGGATACCAAAATCATTCGACGCGAACGAAAAACTCGTTAGAAGCTAAATGCGGGTCAAAAATTTTTTGGCGAAATCGTAGAACCGATTTTTCCGACAGACTCCGAAGCGGGCGGCAGAAAGCCACGCTTCGAACCTCTGTCGCCCGTTTCACGGGCTTGCAAGATTTTTGCGTCCATTACCTATGGTTTCGCTGCGCTCCACCCTGGGCTTTATGCTGCCGCCTCCTACCGCAGGCTGGTTGAATGTCTCCATCCACGTCAGTTCTCAACGACGCGATAACCAGCGCCTTTAGTAATCACTTGGTTGGGGCTAACAGCCGCGCTATGCCACTGGCTCAAACAGGTCCCCGTTGATTCCCATCAAGAAGAATCAAGCACATGCCGGCCCTTCACCCAAAACGGGAATAAAAGAGGCAGGGATTGGTATTGATTGGGTGTTCACATAAACTTGACGCGTAGGGTAGAGGAACGCGAGGATGAAAATGTTGGTAGTTCTGTCGTTAGCAGCGCTGGGATTGTTTTCGATCTCCGCAGCCTTTAATCGTGATGACCGCGAGGCACTAACTTCTCCGGCGGCCAAGACCGCACGCTCGACATCCGCCGTTCAAGGCACTTCAATGCCCGTGATAGTGGAGTTATTCACATCCGAAGGGTGTTCGAGTTGCCCGCCTGCCGATCAGCTGCTTTCGCGTCTCGACAAGGAGCAACCTGTTCCGGGCGCGAACGTCATCGCGTTGAGTCAACATGTTGATTACTGGAATCAACTTAGCTGGCGCGACCCTTATTCATCGGCCCAGTTCAGCGCCAGACAAAGCAGCTACGCAGAAGCGTTCGGGCGCGACGGAGTGTACACACCGCAAATGGTCGTTGACGGACGCTTGGAATTCGTCGGAAGCAACGCGACAAAAGCGCGTGAAGCGATTACAGAGGCGGCGAGTTCGCCGAAAGCTAAAGTACAGATCGAAATTACCCCGAATACTGAGACGAGGGAAAGCGGTACGGTACAGTTCACGGTGCGCGTCGAGGACATTCCGGCAATCACCGCCGGCGATATAGCGGAAGTGTTAGTGGCTATTACGGAGAGTGATCTCAGTTCAAGCGTCGCCAGGGGCGAAAATGCCGGACGTAACTTGCGCCACACTGCGGTCGTGCGACAACTCGCTACCATCGGCAGCATCAGCAAGACGAAAGACGAGGCTTCTTTCACGGCCGCGCCCGTCGTGAACATCCTGAATAAGTGGAGACGCGACAAACTGCGTGCAGTTGTCATCGTGCAGGAACGCGTCAGTCGACATGTGCTGGGCGCGCAGGCGATCGAACTGGGTGCGAAGTGAAGCAAGCTCCTAAGAATCTGACGGAATAGTCCAGTTTTCCGCAGCCTACTAGGCGAACCAGACGCGCGAGTCTTTAGTCTTTCAGCTTGTGAAGAGTCTTCGGAAATAATATGAAGTTCATGGAGGGCGAGTGATGCGCACTGGAATCCTCAGGCCGGGTGATAAGGCGTTTGACTTCACTCGTGGAAGCCGCTTCGGGACAGTTGTTAGCCCGGCTAACTTTGCCGCTAAACAGAATATCGTGCTTCTGTTTTATCGAGGCATGTGGTGACCGTTGTGCTTGCTGCACCTTGGTAAGGTGCGTCACGTTTACGTCAGATCAAGCAGCTCGGTGCGGAAGTGCTGACAGTCTCGCCTGACTCTCCTGATTCACTGCGCAAGTACAAGGCGAAGACAGAAACACCGTTTCCCATGCTATCGGATGGGAAGGGAGAGGTGATACTCCAGTATGGTGTTAAGAACGATTGGACGCCTTACAAGCGTGGCATTCCTCATCCGTCCATCTACATCATTGACCGGGCCGGCATCGTCCGCCGTTGAAGTCAGGCAGAATCACTTCTTCCGCGTCAAAATGAGCACCATTCTCGACGAGCTAAAAAACATTTGCGTAACAGGCTGAATAGTAGATTCCAAATAGTAAAGGTTAACGCGCTAATCGCGGAGGCACAGCATCATCGACAATCTCTCCAGTAAAAATACAACTACGCTCGCGGTGGCGGGCGGTAATCGTAAAGCCATTTACGCAGTGACGCTCCTGCTGGTGATCGTGGGAGCTCTTCTGGTTTACAAAGGAACTGCGACGCTTGCCGTGATCGAGAGGGTACGAAATACCGGAGCGTTTCAACCACGCGTTAATGTCGTTCCAGTGCCCGGCAGTTCTGCTCGGGTTAACGTTATCGCCCGCTCGATGAATTACTTCTTAGCGATTTGGCCCGCGTTACTGTTTGGCATTCTGATCAGCGGAGCCGTCCGCGTGCTCGTGCCGCCACGCTGGTTGGCTCAGGCTCTGGGGGCCGGTCAAATACGATCACAGTTGGTTGCCGGACTTGCTGGGGCGCCACTAATGCTCTGCTCCTGCTGCGCGGCTCCCGTCTTCTCCGGTGTCTACGAACGGTCATCGCGCCTCGGACCATCGCTGGCCGTCATGCTTGCGGCTCCGTCGCTAAATCCCGCATCGCTCATACTGACGTTCATGCTGTTTGACCACCGCATTGCTACGACTCGTCTCGTGATGGCCGGCGTGGCTGTATTCCTGACGGGAATTCTGTTAGAGAAACTGTTCAGCCTCAGACTGATTGATTGTCCAACTAGCGACGAAGAAAGCCCACGACCGGTGTTAACAACATTCCTGCGCTGGTGCTTGCAAGTGGCCGTGCGAACAGTTCCATTGATAGCCGTTGGCGTGTTGATTTCAATGGCCATTGCGCTGTGGCTGCCCGTGGGCGTTTTTGCCTCATCAGGTGGACAGAGAGTGGCGATAATTGGCGTGGCTTTGATTGCGGTCCCACTGGCAATGCCTACGTTCTTTGAGATTCCGTTGGCTTTGATCTTGCTCGC
>JBPCLZ010000067.1:0-3078 GCA_051002775.1 Pyrinomonadaceae bacterium
AGAAGCGGAAATAGAGCCAGACACAATGACTGATGATCTCAGCGGGAAACCGGTGGCGACGATACAACGACGGAGAGACATTCATCAGCTAATTATGCTGCAGCCGCCGCTGTCTTGCACCATCTGCTGGTTAACCTGACAATACCCCCTAATCCTCGTCCGACCTCTGCCGGGCTTGGTCAGCCATCCGCTGGCTACTCTCATACAGTGACTGCGTGATCTGGGCACCAACCTCACGCCCACCTAAACCTAGTGCTAGACCTACGGCGAGCGCGATGGCCGCCACGAAGCCGATGAAGAGTGTATTGACCACTACGGCGGCGACGCCGATCTGATTAGCAGCGGCGATGACGGCGAAGCCTATCACTGCATACTGAGTGAGCGTCGCCAGGAGGTTGGGACTTCCGACACCCATTTCCGATACCGAGGCGCGCACCGCGCCGGAGAGGAACTTGGCGATCAACGAACCGATGACGACGATCACCAAAGCCACCACCAAGTTGGGGATGAACAAGACGATGCTATTAATGATCGTCGTCAGTTGTGGCATCCGCAGAATGTTGGCGGCGGCCTGAATGAAGATCAGGCGGATGAACCACTTGATCATCTCGCCGATCATTTGTGAGGTGGTCCACTTAGTGCCGGAGCGGCGGATGAAGTCGCTGATCCCCGAGTTCTGCACCGCACGCTCGAATCCGATCATGTTCAACGCCTTGACGATCAGCTTGGCGAGAAAACCGGAGATGATCCAGCCGATGATGAGAACGATGATGGCGCCGACGAGCGCTGGCAGGAAGCTCATAAAGCTATTGAGCGCGTTGGTGAACGAATACCAGATTGCGTCACTCGTGTCTCTAATGCCCACCGCCCTTTCCTGTAGCATAAAGAATTCCTCCTCCTACTATGCAGTCGTGAACTTTATTGACTCGGGTCTCGTCTTTCTTTAGCGCCAGCCCTTCGAGCCCCCGCTACGCATGTCTTCCGGACCCAAACTGTTCCATATCGACCTTGTTGCGGGGCACTGTATCGCGCACCGTCTCAGTGCGCTCACCGGCATTCTTGTTGACCACTCCTTGGACCACATCCGCGCGCTCGGAAATGACAGCCCTCGGCAAGTGCCTTTGATCTCAATACTGCCCTCTTCGAACGGGCCGAGTGCTGTGTTGCGTGCCCCGTGAGTCGCTGTCTCTTCTACTAGAGACGAGGTGGCCTCTGGCGAATGCTTCTTCGCAGTCCATATTTCAATCGTTCTCTGACGATCTTTCCAGTTCAGCGAGCAGTTCCCTCCAATGCGATGCTCCTCGATGGCCTGAGACTATGTCCACGTGTTTCCTCCTGTTTTTCAAGAGCAGGATCATTGCCATAAATTAGGACGCCTAGTCAGCTTTGGTTTCACTGGCGCAAGCTGAATGCCATCCGCATAATAACTGATTCAAATTTTTTGCCCGCTCCCTAGCAGGCTGCTGAAAAACCGGCGTTTGGGAGCAATTTCTTTTTCGTCGTAGTCATTTTCGTTCGAGTCAAGAGTTAGTTGCGAGTTTGCATGCTTAGGCGAAGTTGTTTTGATTCAGTTTTTCATTGCCGTGCCACTTTTTCCGGCGGCCAGGCACATTACTCCCTATGCGGTCACCAGTTTTCTCATTCTCACCAGGTTGTAAGCTGCGGTGGCGAAGATGAAGATCCAGTTCACGCGTTCGGTGCCGCGATGGCGCAGCTTGCGCAGCAAGCCAACCGTCTTCAGCCAGCCAAAGATCTCTTCGATCCGTTTGCGCTTGCGTTGGCTGATTTGATAACCATCGTGGCGCGTCGTGCGGCCATCAATGGCCGACTTGCGATTGGTATTGTTCTGGGCCACGTGCGGCGTCACCGCCAACTCGCGCAACTGTTTCACGAAGTCATGCGTGTCGTAGTTCTTGTCCCCGCTCAGGGTGACTCTACCGTGGCCGCTGATCTCTTCCGCGAAGGCCACCCCCGCTTCGCGCTCGGCCGTGCCCGTCGCCGGCGTCACGCAAGCAGAGACCGCCAAGCCGTTGCGATTCTCCATCAGCAGATGGCCCGCGTAGCCCAGCTTCGCCTCTTTGCCCTTGCCCTTGCGGCACAACATCGCGGCCGGATCAGTAGTAGATTGATGCGTTTTGTTCGAGCGCTTCTGGCCGTGAAAGTTCACTGTCGGATTACCGGGATCATCAGCGGGTGGTTCATCTTTCTCATCGTTCGGCTTGAAACTTTTCAGACTGGCTGCCGCCTCCAGCAAGGTGCCGTCAACCGTGAAGTGCTCATCGCTGAGCAGTTCATAGCCGCGTGCCTGCTCCAAGACCGCCGCGAAGAATTGCTCAGCAATGTCGCCGCGCAACAGCCGGTCACGATTCTTAGTGAAGGTCGTCGGGTCCCACACGCGATCATCCATATTCAGTCCGACAAACCAGCGAAAGAGCATGTTGTAGTTCAGCTCTTCCATCAGCAGCCGCTCGCTGCGCACGGTGTAGAGCACTTGCAGCAACAACGCCCGCAACAACTTCTCCGGCGCGATCGATGGCCGCCCCATCCGCGCATAGAGCTTATTGAACCGCGGCGACAGTTGCACAAAAACCGCGTCCGAGATCCTTCGAATGGCTCGCAGTGGATGATCTTGTGGCACTCGCTGCTCCGGCGAGAGGTAACTGAACATTCCCGCTTGCTGCAAATCGTCTCCGCGCATTTGTTTTCTGTTCTCCTTCGGGCGTGCTTGTACTATCGCTACTATTACGTTGGACCAGGCGCAAAGGTTACTTTTTCAGCAGCCTGCTAGAACAGATTTTGCTGCTAACAAATACTGATTCGAAAAAGACTTTTGTCCTGCAAAGATCTTAAACTGCAGGCAGTTTGCTAAAAGTGTGCCAATCTTATCGGTATTATCTTTGCTTCATGATACGACATTCTACTAGCGTATTCAATGTTACAGTCCACTAGCTATCTTACGGCTTCCGGCTTCGCCTGCTCTTTACTGGTTTGGCTTTTAACTCGACCAATATCGCCTCGAAGGGCTGATCGCTCAAATTCTCAGGTAAATGCTTTTCCGCGAGAGTCGGCATGGTGTCT
>JBPCLZ010000068.1:0-43173 GCA_051002775.1 Pyrinomonadaceae bacterium
AACATTCCCGCTTGCTGCAAATCGTCTCCGCGCATTTGTTTTCTGTTCTCCTTCGGGCGTGCTTGTACTATCGCTACTATTACGTTGGACCAGGCGCAAAGGTTACTTTTTCAGCAGCCTGCTAGGAATGCCCATCATGAGTTTGAGCATCTTTGCCGTTATCTTGCCAGAGCACGGATTTGCAGCAACATTCTGCCGGCAACCGGTCCAGTGGCTGCTGGGGGAGATCAAGGTCGCGATTTCGAGACTTTTAGGATTTACCTAAACTCGACCTCGATTGCGAATTCCACCTTCGTTGGACTTGCTTCTACGAAACCCATTGCGTTCGCTTGTTCTCTTGAAGATAAGAAAAGGATTAATCGCAAGATCAAATCCGACCTAAGAACGATAACGGCTTCTGGGTCAACCGTAGAGGGCATCCACTACTTCGCGAGTGCTGACATTCCAGTCGCGGCTCGTCACAAGCTTCAGGTTTGGGCACGAACCACTCATCAATTAAGTCTTGAAATCTACGACGGCAACGCGATTGCCGAATTGCTCAGCGAACGGGACGTCTTTTGGATTGCTGAAAGGTTCTTGAATATTCCAGCGGAGATCTTTCCTCCCGTTACTAGTGAGAATGAACCGTGGTACGCCAAGGTGCTCTCAAAATGGAAAGGTAAGACACCTTCGGGGAAGAGTTTTCCCGAATTCGTGGAAATCAGACTAGCTGCCCGACAAGCATTTCTGAAATCAGATCTCCGGCAGGACCTACCATTTTGGATTCATCTAATTGAGAGTAATTTCCTCACGTCTCCGTTTGACGCGATTAGACGCCGCTCAATTTACGAAGTCTGTTTCCTGAATTTGCGAGGACTCAACAGTCTTGAAGGGTACGAAGACCTGCTGCGTAATTATTTCTCCGACCTGGAGGGTCTAAGTAATCCCACGGATCTCGAAGACGCCAGGGTTCTGGCCAGCTACTGTACCGGGGCTCTTGGTCAAGGAGTCGTCCGCCTTTCATTTGAGGAAGTGAGTGGTTGGCAACAAGAGATTATTGCCAAGATCGATCAGCGCCTAGCAGAAACCATTCACCCTAATGTTGAGGCGGCGCTGCTGAGTATGAAGGGTTGGACCTACTTGATGGTCGATCCGCTTAAGCCGCAACCTCCGAACTTCGAAAGCGCGATTGACTGGTGGCTGAAACTCGCTGGGATGGTGGAATCCTACCGCAAGCTCGGCAGAATCTAGAAGATCTTACTGACGTAGAGCTGATAAAAGATATCGCCAACCAATTACTCGGCCCGCCGTTTGGCGACTTCAGTCCAGGACGAGAGGTTAGATGGTCCACATTTGGAGTCGAGTGCCACATAGCTTGGAGGAATGACTACTACACCACCAAGGAAGCCGAACAGTTCATAGCTGTTCTGCAAATCTACTTGGCTGAAATCGCCCGTTACGACTTGTGCCTCCTAAAAACCAAAGTTCACATTTGGGTTGAAGTGAGTGAAGATCAAAAGATAGCTATAGAAGCTGCTCCTTCCAACAAAGATCGACTCTGGCGCGTCTGCCTACCACGAAGTGAGGAACATTCTCCAAGAGAGCTTGGGAAGGCACACCTCGAAGTATTCGCGGTCGTGAATGCCATTCTGTTGGAAATCTCGTTGTTGCCAAAAGCCGAATTTATGGCCGTGACCGAGTCGTTAATTGCGAAAGGGGTGACAAACAAGATCTTTGTCGCCCACCCATATGAAGCTGTGTATCGAGAGTTTGTGCGCGAGGAAGACTTCAATCAATACGAACGGAACGGGAGCAATGATCTGTTTTCTGAGATCGAAGTGACTCTCTTTGAACATCGGGAAATGAGATGGAGAGACGAGTCAGGACCGACTTATGATCGGTCAGCAGCAGAACGCGCGCTTGTCAGACGTTACGACCTCATCATGCCTTCCATCAGGTATACGCTCCCAAGACTTCTCAAGCTGGTGGAATTTCAAAAAACCATCGACAATCTACGAAAGAAGGGATGGCTCGACTGGCACATTCTTACCGCAGTTTCTGGCGCCACGATCAATGAGCGACTGAATCGGCGACTCAAAGATAAAAACGAGCAACGAGAGCTAGACAGAATCCTAAAGACATTAGAGAAGGAGCGAAAGGAATGGGCTCCGATGCCGATAGAGATCTTTGAGGAAGGTGTACTTCGGTACTGTCTTCATCTAAGCATGCTGCATACAGTCGAGGGTGTCGGGCTGCAGGTTCACCAGCTTACGCCAGACTTCGAAGCAATCGAGCACTTCTTGAGACATAGATACAATTATTGGAAAGATGATATTCCACACGCAGACCCCTTTGTCGCCTCACCAAGGCCCCAGCGTGGAACTCCAAAGAGGGCAAAGAAACCCGGCAAATCAAAGATCGGCGGCGACTAGAAATAACCGAACGAGTTGGCCTCGTTTTTGAGGGCGTCCCATAGCTGGCACAACGTCCGATTGGCGAAAATTGCCGAAAATGCTATTCTCCGCCTATGGCGGCCTGCATCGTGTCATTTGTAGATCTCGAGGACCAGGGGGGACATTCCCGGGCACCGGCCTCTGATCTTGGACCCGGCACTTGACATTCCGATGCAGAAGAGTCACCCACTGAGATAAGAAGCAGAATTACAATGAATACTCTATTCATAGAATTCACGAAGCCACCGAACGCTCGGTATCAGCGCCGCGCTGGCGCCGTCATCTGACGCATGCTGATTCCGGGTCCGCTGCAAACGCTTATACTCGCCCTTATTGGCAAAAGACTTAAGTTCCTAAGCTCGACCAATATTCGCGATAAAACAACAACCACAGGGCAATGACAGCCACAAACACACCGGTCGCTCCAAGGACCCTCGCTCAGATGATCTTTGACTTTAGAGCTACGAGAGCCGCGACGGCAAACAGTAGCGGCGCCATCACGTACTGCAATGATGCCATAAGTCTGCACAACCCTACGCAACTGGTCACGCTGCGTGTTCTCAAGAGGAAACTCTCCACTTGCCATCAGCGAATCTGCCGTCCGGCTGGCGATCTTGCCGCGGCAAGTAGTACCCGGCTTGAGCATTCAAGATTTCGATCCTTACTGCCGTTGTGAAGACGAAGGAAACTAAGAGAAGCATAATGAAGGTGAAGATGAGGATCAGATTCTTCATGTGCTAGCAACTCGCTAGAGCATAACGCCCTCTCCAGTGCGTAGTTAGGCCCGGCACCCGGGGCCTGGAGAAATGGTTCCCCACCTTTTCTTCCCTCTTCTCTTATCAACGTTATTCCACTAATTCAAGATGTCCTCTATTCCACCGATTAGGCCAAAAATGCATTAACGCATGCCTGACCCTATTCCCTTCGCGTTTATCCGTGTTCATCTGCGGCCGTCAAATTCTACGCCTGTCAAGACACTAGCCCGGGAGCGACTTTCGAGACGGAGTAACGGAAGGCCCGTAGCTCAACGAACGTAGCACGGATCGAAGACCTCGGCGCGAACGCGCTCTCCCCAATACCTTCCCGATCGCCGAGAGAGCGACACTAAAGACGATTGATGCGCATGCGCTCCCGATCCAACCGTACGGAGATACGAAAACCCAAAAGATTGCGGATACTACCATCCCTACAAGCAGCCCCACGGTTCCTTCAGCGCACCCACACGCATTGTAGTGCCGCCGCAGCAGGCGCTCCAGCGCCAGGTTCTCCTCTGTGGAAAGTGCTGGCAGTTCGACGCGAAACTCACGACTATTCGTGGTGAGTAGGCGCTGCAGCTCGACGGGGTCTCGAATCAGCCAGAGGTCACGCATATGTCACATGCCGGGAGGCTCGCACCAAGCTCTTCTGCCATCGACTCATGCCGTACTTACGGGGTGGCGGAGTGTGCATTATGTTGGTGTCGTCGGTGACGTGCCAGAGATTGCACGCATGGCCCATTTCGTGCGTCAACGTCGCCACCCAGGAAAGCGTCTTGTCCGAGGTCAACTGGTCCGGCGGTATGTTCGGGTTCGAGTTTTCGAATAGCACGGTTACCCAGTCGCTGAGGGGACCGAGCGAGCAGCCATGCTTGCCGCCTTCGAACGCGCGCACGGTGAAGGCGACGATGGGCGACCCATATCCGAGCAACCGGCGTCCGTTGCCCCAAAACGTATGCCGAATCATTTTGGCGTTGAAGTCCGCGCCGACCGTTCCAAGATCCTGGCCCCACGCACAAGCGGCACAGCACACGTCCAAGAGACGGTCGGAACTCGGAGCATCGTCGTAGAAGAGGTAGTCGCGACTTGCGCCCGCCGCCGTTGCCCACGGAGTCTGGTACTGCGCGTAGCGGATGGGAATGACGCGCACGTTCACCTGCTCTCTGAACACGTTGATTGCGCATTGGACCGCCCGGTGCAGCAACTCGTCGCTGACTGTGAATTGTCCGTCGGCACTCCGCAGGACGATGACGCCAAGCCGCAGCTTCTTCTCCGGCATGATGCCAAGGAGCGTGAGAACGATGTCGGGAATCGAAAGTAAAAGGTTGACGATCGTCTGAATCACACCGGCGATCATCGATAGGATCCGGCCGAGGCCGGGGATCGACGTCAACAAGCCCCAGATAAAGCCCAGGGCGCTCAACACCGCATTCAGCACTGCCTCAAACACAGACACGACAAACGACACAATCGCCGCGGCGATGTCGACGATGTGACAGATCGCCGCCGAGATGTAGAGCCACAGCGTACAGACCACTTCTTTGATGGTGGCCCACGCGACGCACACGACATTGGAAATCCATTCCCAAGCGACGCAGACGACGCTTACCAGCCACCAGAATGCGTCGCAGAACCAACTGCAAGGAGCCCAGTCGCAGCACTGCCTCTGCCGGTCCTCCCGGCTGGCGCTGCACTGGTTGTAGCCTTCATCCCGCTCCGCTACGCATTCAGTACGCTCGGTTTCTGCAGATCGCGCGCATCTAGCCTGTCGTTCACCGGTACCAGCGCCGCAGTTCGACATGCGTTTTCTCCTGAGAGCAACTCGCTCCCTTGCCCGTCTGAAACGAGCGCGAATGGCTCGGCGGTGCGTCGAAAGACTCACCGCGACCGTGGTGCTCCAATGCGGGCGGCATGTTCGATTATGTTAGCTCCAACCGGCCTGCCCGTGGTTCGTGTGGCATTCAGTCTGCGTAAGGCGTCAGGGCACAACGTCTGTTTGCCAATGCCGTTTGACATATCTCGCTGCGTTCGTTCTGGCCTTGAGACAATCTTCAGGACGAATCCTTGGCGCGTCTTCGCCGTCTTCGTTGCACATCAGATGTTTCCCGTCGCCCTTGCAGTCTTTGAAGTCCTCGAGACCCAACACGTGACCCAGTTCATGGGCGAGCGAGAGGTCGCCGCCGTGCGTGAGGCCGTATCCCATCGCGGCGCGCCCCCCTTTTGCGACGTGCGCCACTGGACAACCCGCCTGGGTCACGCGCCACGCGAACGTGATGATCGGGAGATCGCGGTTCACTCCCGGCAACGCTTCGGCCTCGGTCCAGTTCTTGGATGACTCGGGGGAGCGCCCGGCAATGCAGGAAGTCGCCGCAACCTGTGCCGGGTCTTCCACCACCAGGTTGGGACATCCTTCGTTCGAACCGGGGCACGTGATCATTCGGAACTGGATGCCGCACTGGCTCCAGACCTCGTCCGCGCTCGTCCATGCCAGCACCGTGTTGTTGACCGTATGAAAAGAACCCTTGTTGGGCACGGATGGCTCGGAAATGCGTGCGGTATCGAGGTCCCATCGATCGTCCCAGTACCTCTTATGAACCGCTTTGGTAAACTTCGCCAGATTCGACGCATAGGGCGCTTCCGGACTATCCGGGACGACGCGAATAACCTGGACCGGCACCAACATCACTGTCGGATCCAGAGAAACCTTGACGGGAGACTGGGGCGCGGTGCTCCGCCCGCCCGTCGCGGCTTGCCGGCTGATATTCACCTCGCTAAGTGCGTAGCCCAGTTCTATCCCGTGCAACTCCAAAGGCAGCACCATGGCCGGCGCCGCATCGGTGGGGGTCCAGAATCCCAGTATTGAAGGGTTCGGCGTGATGTCCAGATCGGTGGAGCCGAGTCGGTTGTCGCCCTTCGACGACGCGTCAACGCGAAGATTGTCATATCGAAACCCTGCATTGGTTCGTTCGGCAACTTCGACAAACGTCCCAGCAGCCGCCGTGGTCGTTCCAAGAGTCACTTGCGCTTGAATGATCGGGTTGTCACGCTTGGACTCGAAACACGTTCCGCAGACGCGATCGCTGCGTACGCCCCCCACAACCGGACTGTTTGGTCGCGGGTCGCAGCCGCTGAGGAGGGAGAACATCCCTAGCGCCAGGAGTAGGCGAGGAACGAACCGGTATTGGCGCCGCCCGTTGAAGGCCACTGTAATTTCAAGGAAGGTGCAGCTTTCCACTTCGACCTTCATCGGTTCAGTCCTCCTCTCCCCGTGAGAAATCGACCCGTCCTCTGCTGTGGTCTGTAGGGCTTCGGCCTGCGCTGAGGACAGCGACAGCGCTAAAAGGGGGGCATGAGGCGAGGACAGCAGCGGCACTCCCCTTGCCCAACTGCACCAGAAGTTCCCGGCGTGATACTTCAAGCGTATTAGCCGCTGGCCATAGTGAGGTAAGATCCTTTTGCCTTGGGGGTCTGTTCATCCTGCCCTCTTTGCCGTGGACTAAGATATTTACTGGAAGTCTTTCACCGAGGCTCTCCTTCTCACCTAATCCCGCTGCGACGATTCAAATGCTCAGGAAACTTGCCTTCGTCGTGTTGAAATACGATTCGACATAGTGCTATCGTACAGCCCAACAAATCGTACAGCCCAACAAAGCAGTATTCTCAATTTGCAGTTTCCGGAGACCTCACTATGTCAAAGCTGCTCGAAGAGGTGCGTGACCTCATCCGCACACTCCATTATAGCTATCGCACCGAAGAGGCCTACCTCAACTGGATTAGACAATACATCCTGTTTCACGGCAAGCGGCACCCTACCGAGATGGGAGCTGCCGAAGTCAGCGCATTCCTGACCCATCTCGCAGTCAAACGACAGGTGGCGGCCTCAACTCAGAATCAGGCGCTCGCGGCTCTTCTGTTTCTCTATAAGAATGTCCTCAAAGAAGAATTACCCTGGCTCAAGAACGTCGAACGGGCCAAGCGGCCGGCGCGCATTCCACTCGTGCTTACGAGAGCAGAAGTAAAGCGCCTGCTCACACAATTGGGGCAACAGACCTGGCTCCAAGCGAGTCAGCTTTACAGGACTGCGCCTCAGGGAATGTCTAAGTTTGCGAGTGAAAGATCTGGATCTCGATTATCAGCAAATCGCTGTGCGCGACGCAAAGGGGCACAAAGACCGCGTTACAATGCTGCCCGCCAGTGCTGCCGAACCTTTAAAGACACAACTTGCCAATTCCAAAGGGCTACACCTGCGAGACCTCGCTGATGGGTTTGGCAGAGTCTATTTGCCCTTTGCGCTGGCGCGGAAATACCCGCACGCAGATCGTAAATGGGGTTGGCAATACGTCTTTCCCGCCGCGACGACAAGCGGAGATCCTCTCTCGGCACAACTAGACGACACCACGCCGGAGAATGGGTCTTGCAAAAAGCTATTAAGGATGCCTGCGGGCAGCACAAATTGACAAGCCGGCAAGTTGCCACACTCTGCGTCACAGTTTTGCCACCCACTTGCTGGAGGACGGCTATGATATTCGTACCGTTCAGGAGTTGTTAGGTCACAAGGACGTCCGGACCACGATGATTTACACACACGTTCTGAACCGAGGTGGCAAGGGTGTAAAAGTCCGCTTGACAGATGATAAGGCATTCTTGTTTCTGCTCAGGAATTAGGCGGGTGGTGATTTCAAGTTCACTCCATAACGTCGGAACCTGTTACAAGCCATTACATGAGACACTCAGACGAATGTGTCATCCAGAATTAGTGAGATGAACGACTCGGAGCGAGCGCCAATGACTCGTCTTTTGGAGTTTCCGCTTCCAGGATCAAAGAGCATAGCAGACAGGCTGTCTCAAAATTGTTAACTCTTCGAACGCAATCCTCCACATAGAAAGTTCTGTGGCGGCGCGTGGTCTAGGGTGGAGTTTAAGAAAGAGCGTTCTGGTGATTCAATTCCAGCTCCTGGGTGAGCCCTTGCGGGCCTTTTACGCCGGAGAGTGAAGGTAGTCGAGCTCATGCGCAGGCGACCTTTTCCCAAACTATCCGGCCTTGACAGAGTTAGTGCATATGAATGATCGAATGCCTGTGATACTGGACTTCGATTCTCAGGACACATGGCTAAACAGTGACATGGAACCTGCGAACCTGAGAGGACTGCTGACGCCGTTTCCGCCGTCTGAAATGAAGAGCCACGCAGTGAGTTACGATGTGAACCATCCGAAGAAACATGATCAGTACTTGGTGAGACCTGTTGAGCCGAATCTGGGAGTTACGCCCAGCTTGTTTTAGACAGTCTGCGCCGAACGCTCAAAAGTCGATGTCTTAGCCTTAGCTCATTCCGAAAATCGATTACAGGTCAATTGTGAGGGCGGTTTATGACCCGCGATCGCTTAAAACGCGTTCGAGCCCTGAATTAACGTTGAGTGTGTACCTTGAGGGTTACCGCTTCTGGCGAGACTTAGACGAACGCCTGATCCCTTGATAGCTCACTTTGCCTGGGAGTCTCTCCGGTAAATCCAATTCATCGTCGACAATATCTTCCACGTGGACGCCCGCCGCCCGCGCATATTGTAGAAGAACCGATAGATGAGGTTCGGTTGTTCCTCGCTCAAACTCCGAAATGCGACGGTAGTCCATCTGCTCTTCTAATCCCAACCGTCGCAGCAGCTCTGATTGCGAAAGTCCCAGAGCCAGCCGAATCTGCAGAAGCTTCTCAGGCAAACGCTCCGGCCTCACGCGAGCTCCTCTTGCGATTAGGAGTCACCTCCCAAGGGAAAGGAGCAACGCGCATCACGGTTGACTCTATCTGTAGTTGCAGATAGACTGGCTTCGCGCTTCCGATTTGCCGTGAGTTGGAACCTTCCATGCTCAACGGCGATGCTCATCACTCGGATTGACGGGATGGTGAGCTACGCATTTTGCCGTTGCCTAATTTTCAAAGACTAGAGCGCCCAGAGCATACCAGACCGCAACTGCTTTGGGATCATTCGTTTTTCGAGGTCGTCCCCTTTCATGCTAACCCTCACTCACAGGTCCTGCCGAGGCTATCAAAAGCCAGATTATCGGGTTTTGTACGTTGGGCGCGACGAGGCGCTGCTAGTTGCCTTAAGGAAGATTCTCGGACAATCGCAATATCACATCGTATCCTGCATGGATCGCGACTCGGCGGTTCTCTTTCTCAGAGGCGATCCTAGGTATGACTTGTTGCTGATCGATGTTGATTTGCTCGGTCCTAAAGGCTTGGAACTGGCAAGGATGGCGCAATCAATATCTCATCGCCGTCGCATTCCAATCATCATCACCGCAAACGAATTGACCAGACGTCTTGAACAACGCGCTAGTAAGACGGAGATACGGGCATGCATAACGAAGACAAGTGATATGGCTCTAATAGCACAAGTAATCATTCGCCTTCTCGAACGAAGGATCACCGAGTCAGAGTAATGAATTTCATGTCTGGCACGGCCTCTTGCTCAGATTAGGGAGTGAACCAGTGCCGACGGGCCGTCGCGGGGTGAGGACGCGACGGCCTCATCTTCTCTTAAATGGTTTGAGGATTAAGGATAATCCTGTAAACGCTACGAAATCGGAAATCGTTTTGACTGGCTAAAGAGGACATGATCATATTTCGCGAGCCCAGACTCGGCCATGAGGTCGAGATTGGATGGAGCGAGGCAAGGTCCTTGGAGACTTGCCGTGAGGCATTTCCCCGACCGAGCCTCGCTTTCATGCTTTGCTCTTCAAAATTAGTGCGACACGCAGCCTGCACCTTCCGAGACAAGCGTATTCCGCAGTTTGCGTGAAGAAATTGCCAGTATTCTTGCATTGACTAATCAAAAATCCTGAGTAGAATGCTGCGCAAATGGGTAGTGGTTGCTGGGGTGAGGACAGTAACCTATAGAGGCTGAACGTCTCTGCCCAACCTTGAGAGCCCGGTCCAAAGCCGGGCTCTCGGTTTTTATTCCCTTCGGAAGAATATGAAGGTCATTTGAAACTCAGCGACTTTGTGAAACCGATATATCGCGTTCTTGCGAGCCATCCTCGCCGCGCGCCATCCCCAAGAATTGCTCGCGTGTTCTGGGATCATCCTGCCGCTCCGCATAGATCTCTAAGTTGATCTTCTCTTTATCCGTAAATTTTGGGTCGCGGTCTTTTGCTTCGGAAGCTAACTCCAGCGCTGTCTCATGGTATTCCTGAGCCCGTTCAAAATTGCCTACCAGGCGACCGTGATGCTCGCGAGCAGCAACTTTTACGGTTTGGCGAAAATCTCGCTGCTCGCGCGTTTCAGTAATGGCCCGCGCTAAGTATTCTGTTATTGTGCGGGCTTCGACTTCACGAAGCGTGCCGGTGCGATGTTCACCTACATGAAGGGAAGCAACTTTCTTGCTTTCGAGAAAATGCTCGAGGCGTTCGCGTCGTTCCTCCACGGTTAGGTGTGAAGTGATTTCTCTCGCGATGGCTCTCCCTTCCCAATCAATCTCGGGTTCGTGCTTTGAGGCGGCCTTCTCCCAATCATGCACTTCGCGGAGGAGCTTTGGGTCGCGTAGTGTTTCAGCACTAGCTTCAAGAGAGTTGATTAGGTAGCGCTCGTATTTCGGCTCCGGCATCGCTCTTCCATCATTCACTCGCAAACGTTGTTCGGAGGTGTAGGAATTCTGTAAGACTTCAACCATATCGCGGGCGAGGTCACGATCGGCAACGAGCGGCTGGCGACGTTGTTCGATCTCGCTCACGATTTCCCCTCGGACGTATGTTAGGTGCTCAACCTCGGCAGCCGCTTGTTCCCGTCCGGTTGCCGAATAGTTGATACGGGCAAGAGCGCGCAGATCGAGCCGGGCAGCGCGCTGGGGGATTAGTTTAGTGTCTTCTCGCCGGCGTGAACTCTGCTTGTCTAAAGCAGCAAGTGACCAGCGTTCCCCAGCCACTTCATAGGTAGTCAGGTGGACCGAAGCTTCAAAGTTCTCTAGCCGTGCATCATTTGCCATGAGATCGGCTCGGCTGACATTGAGCTGGGCCGCGAGTGTTGCGGCTTCGGTATCGGTGCGAGCTCGTGCATGGTGTTCACGTGCGAGGTCCATTCGCAGCTTCTCGAGTTCGGCTACACGGTCTGACAGATTCAGCTTCACAGCTTGCTCCTGAAGTTCTGACAATGTTTGCCGAGACAAAAGTGGTGTCAGTTGTTTTTCCGCGGGCATCTCATAGAGCTTGCTGATACTCCTTTCCACCTTCGCTAAGTTGGCGGTGAGCGATCCAACGTCCTTTCCGAGTGCGGCGATCTTCGTCTCGCGCGCTTCCGCGAGTTGCTCCAGCGTGCCTGCGTGTCTAGAAAGATCTACCTCAATGGCCGCATTACGGCTGGCAATATCTCCCTGGCTCAAACGCGCGGCGCGAGCAGCAGCGCGGCGTCGCACATCGAGATCCGAAATCTTTCGGTCCTCATCAATTGATTGATCGACGACCTCAAATCTGTAACTGGTTCCGTGCTGGATGGCGCGGTCGTGCCACACTTCACCGAAAGCCAAACGAAATTCCAAAGCCAACCACTTGCCAAGGGCCAAGCGGAGATCCTGCGATCGATCTTCAGGTAGCGGCGCATCTGGATTCCAACTAGATGACACCTGCCTGAGGTCTAGTGAGCTACCCGCCGAGCGAAGGCTGCCCGGTTCCAAGTTGGGTTGACGCGGCTCGCGCCCTTCTTGTGAAGAGCGGGATTGCGTGGCGCGATCTGCCTTCTCCTGGCGTTGTTGATACCGGCGCGACAAGCGTTCCCATATCTCGGCAGGAGTCAGTTCGGGCTGTTTTTCCTTCGACTTAAGATGGATTGACTGTTGGTTCTCCAAACCTGCAACGAACTTGTCTCCAATGCGTCCGTTAACGATGACGTCCTTGCCGTCCTGAGTCGTTCTGTAAGGCAGGAGCTGTTTCGGTATTCGACGGATCCTTCGGGGCCTTTCAGTGGCAAGCTCAATCGCATTCTTGCTCATCACAATGTGTGCGTGCGGCTTTTCGGTATTGCGGTGGATGCCGGCAACCCAACTAAGCTCTTCGACATTGAGTTCCGCAGCCATGCCCCTCATTCCTTCGCGAATCATCTCTCGGAAGCGAGCCTGCTTCTCCTTCTCGTCCTCTCCAAGTTTGTCGAAGTCCTCTTCCGTTACCATGACGGAGAAGTGAATCAGATCGCTTTTTTCCGGATGTCCCGCGTAAGGATCAAGAAGGCGGTCGGCTTTATGATAGGAGAGATTTTCCTGATCCTCACTGAAGAGTGGGCGTGAGCCTGGCCCTTCCCGAGCCAGATCCTTGTCTCGCTCGGCAATGTATCGCGTGGTGCGGCTGGCGCCAGAACCTGCGCCGGTGGAAAGGATGTGAAAGAAGACACCCATGATGAGTGCCGTTACCTTCTCTTGTGCGGCGGAGGATCTTGCTTGACCATTCCGAGGATGCCGAGTTGCGCATAGGTCGGAGTGCCGGAAACGGTCGCCGCTTCCTTGAGTTCTAGCGCAGGCCCTTTCCATTTCTCCCGGTCGTCAGGAGTCAACACAAGAAAGTACGTGTTGGCCTCGTCGGTGTTTGGTCCAACCGGGATAGCCCACAAGGTGCAACGTGCAGGGCTTAACCAGGTGTAGAAGTAATAGTAGTTGCTTAGCACGAGAGAACGCCCATCCGCCGCGAGGTTTGATGGTCGGGGATGCTTCCAGATCGCGCCTTCCAGTTCGTTAAAGCTCGGAGGGAAAGTGGCTTTGATTTTTTGATAGTGCCTTAAGTCTTTGATGAGCTTGAGTACCGGATCGATTCGTGGTGCTGCAGCTTTGGCTTTCCATTCCGCGGCATAAGATGAATAGGCCCACACCCCTAGATACGTCACCACCGCGAGCGCCAGTAGGGCGTACGAAAAGCCAAATCGGCTCTTACCTGTCTTTCCTTCGACCCCGCGCATTTATGAACCTGCCTCCTCGAATGGCAGCTCTGGTTCGCTAAGCCGGGCAAGATCTAAAGGGTTCCGGGTGTTCTTCGGTATCAAGCGTGGCTGCTCGCCCGCTGTGGTCGCAACCACTCTAGCTGGCAGTGCCGGTGTAGGTTTTTCAGCTTCCGATCTTTTTTCAGCATCCTTGATGCTCTTCATCGCGGCTACGGCGTCTGCTAACGGGTTGGGACTCGCTAGCTCGCGTTCCGGTGGGATGGCCACATCTCCGACATCGCCTCTTGGCAGAAAGCGAAATAGGATCGGGTCGGCCGTATCAATGATGGCAATCCCCTGCCGGTACTTGACCAGTCGACGTAGTTCCGGAGCTTGCTTGAGATCGCGGCGGCTCTCGGACACGCGCTCAGCATCATTACTTGTACCTGTGGCGTCCACCTCCGTGCGCGAGAGCACGGTCGTAGGACCAAGCATCGACGAGGCGTAGACTCCTGTATCGGGATCGATCCCCGGGAGGAAGATTTGATTCTTCATGCCGGCCAATACTGCTTTTCCGCCATTCTCCTGAAACCTGCTCTTTATTTGCGAAACATCCTGGAAGCCGAGCAAGTAAGGCGTATTGCGAAACCTTCCGATCTTCAACTTGTCCTGGAGTTTCGGCGGCGATACATTCCCCGCTTCATCCAACGCCATCAAAACTGGCGTAGCATTGTTCCGAGTTGATGCTTGCATCTCAATGGCTGCCAAGCCAAAGAGCAACTCCAATAAAACCCGGTACTCGCTCGCTTGGTTCTCAGACATAACAACATAGATAGCCGTTCCCGGCTGGCGCAGATTCGCTAAATTGATTTCCCGGATGCCACGGGATGTTTCTTCCGTGGTTGCAGTTCTCAGGATGCGCATGGCGTTGGGAGAGCGCAGCGGGGCCAGCTTGTTGTTGATGCCGGTGATTACACCGCCTTGAGTTTTCTCGGCGTCAACTTTGATGAAGTTTCCCCATTCGATTCGCGCTTCCGAGTCGGTAGATGCCTGCATCTCTTCGCCTAACTTTCTTAGGTCATTAAGAGACAGATATTCCTTGATCATTGGCAGGGTCGGATTGCAGGCGACGGTCGGAAGGTGCAGGCAGAGCGCTTTTAGCAGAGCAGTTTCACCCGAGATCCAATAGTGAGTGCTGTCGTTGACCTTCATGTTCTCGGGTTCGTAACCCACGACTATAGAAGCGATGGAATGTGCGAGTTCTCCATTCCCTAAGCAACGGGGCAGCGGGTTCCAGAGATCGGAGAGATTCGGATTCTCCAGGTCGATTCGGTAAACGTGATCGTAATATCGTGCCGTGTGCGAGTAGAGTTCTCCTTTGACATCCATTACGAGAGCTGAGCCCCACCCTGAAAAGTCGCGCAGAATATTCATGTAGAAGGTTGCCGACTTGCCGGAGTCTGAAGGTCCAAAAATGCCTGTATGTGTGAGTAGGTGCTTCAGACTGAGGATCAAATCATATTGTCGCGGGCTAAGGGCCGAACTCAACCTGCCGATGCGAACGGCGCCATAAGGCAAAGGTTGACGAGACGGGTGCGCCAGACCTTTCGCCTTTAAGTCGGCGACGCTGGCCCAACGGGCTGAGCCATGTGTCAATCTCTGATTGATGCTGTAGTACGGATAAGCCAGAGACACTGACTCAAAGATACCGACGAGCGCCACAGAAACCGCCCCAATCACAACGAAGGTCATCCACTTGAAATCGAGGTTGAGCATCTGCCCGGAGCGGAACAAGAGGTAGCCCGCAATAGAACTGCTAAGCAGCAGCGTGCTGCCGCGCGAGACATCCTGAAGAAATCTGGAAGCGGCGAGGAAGGAATCCAAGTCCGGCTCGTCGGCTGGACGAGGAATGAAATAGTCGGCGTCGATCCTTTCGATTCTCGCGCGAAAGCTCATTTCCTGTATCTCTCAACAAAGCTACTTTCGAGTTGTCGCCTTTGCCCAGTGTTCGAGTTGCGCTCGGTCGGCATCGGCGAGCTGAGTTTGCTTGAAAAGTCGGGGTTGCCACCCGGAGGCAATAATGTCTGGGATCGGTGCGAAGGGATCGGGATAGACGATACCGTCGAGTTGCAGCGACTCGAAGTAGCGAGTTCCAACTGAGGTGTTGTCGCTGTCGGGAACGCGAATCAGGATGGCTGGGCCATCCGCCCGTTCATTAGGTACGGAGACTAGTTCTACAGTTAAGTTGCGTGGCGAATAGCGCAAATGAACTGTCGCGTGCTTCGTTCGCAGTACTCCCACTTGATTCGTGAGCCATTCGATCGGTATCAGGTTGCGCCGCATGATCCCAGTGATGATCTCGCCCGTGTCGCCAGGGGTGCGGCCATTCATGGAGCCTTCGACCAGATAGGCAGTAGCAGCAATCGCGACGCCTGTCACATCTTGCAATCGTTCAGCCGTGCGCGGCACTTCACTGTCAGGCCAGCGATACATTGAAGGATTGGAAGGGGAACTTGCGCCGCTTCCAGCATCACCTATTGAAACCTGAGCGTCGACGGTTGCCATCCGGCCGCTTCTCTGCCTTTCTATGATCAGCGGCACGATTACCAGTACTAAAAAAGCGCCAGCGCCAACTGAGATCAACGGCCAGATATTTCCTCGTTCCCTCATGCCGCCTCCCGCAGACGAACAACATCATGAAACACTTGCTCCACCATCTGTTCGACAATGGAATCTGAGGTGTGCGCCGCACGCTCTAGTCGAAGCAAGCCGAGTTCAAGATTAGCAAGGTCGTCAGCGTTGCGCGCAATGAAGCCGAGATGATCGTCAATTACTTCAGCCGTCACCTTCTCAATCTCTTCAGTCAGTAGCACCCGCAGAAAGACAATCGATTCCCGCAGACCAGGCTTGTCTCTGACTGTGGGCATCATGATGCGGATATAGCGAACGACCTTCACCACCTGGGTCAATAGAAAAGGAGATGCATCAGGCACTCGAGAGTGAAGAATTCGCGCCTCTTCAACGTCAGTAGGCAAGCTAACCTTCGTATACACGCAGCGCGATCGTAACGGCGGATGAACGACATGCTGATTGTTTGAAGTCAGGACAACGACGGGCTTCTCTTCTGATTTGCCAACTCCGATGTAACCCTCGTTTCCTTCAAGCCGCGGGATCGAAGCGTGACCGTCAGTGAATAGTTGATAAAAGAATGCCTGGCAGACTTGAGGTAGTTTTTCGAATTCGTCGAGCTTTACAACCGGAACTATGCCTGTGGTAGCGAGATAGTGATAAGCCTTGAGCACCTCACCCAAACTCAAGAACTCCATACACCACTGTTTACGTCTGGCTTCTTCCAGAGCGAGCGTCCCGCTCTCAACCGCTTGAACTACGAAGTTGTTCTGTCCCTGTTCGTCCCACTCAAACAGAATGTCCCTGAGACTGAGACCGTCCATGCCTTGCAGTTCGAAATATGGTCGGTTGCATGAATAGGCCAGCGCATCAACCATTTCGGTCTTGCCGCCGCCGCGTTCCCCCTCTGCCAGCAATGGCATCCCTGACTTCAAGCACTGACAGAGGGCCTTTAATGGCCGCAGCTGGAATATGTATCCGGACTCGCGGGCTACGAGGTCAGCCAGCGCTTCTCGCCCATGCTCAATGACCAGCCTGCGAGGGTCGATCATTTCTCGTTGTGGATTGGGGGGAATCATCGCTTGTCATTTCTCCTTGGGGATGGATTTCACAACCAATCGCTTCTGTTCGTCATTCATGAGAGGTAGCGCCGTGCGAATATCGTCTGGTGAGCCAAAGAGAATCAACTCCATTACTTCGCGATCTGTCAGCGAGGTTGTGGCGAGCGCGAATTCGTCTCCCCCGGGTGCGTCAACAGCGTGAAGTTCGTTAGGCAGATCCGCGACCATGACGTAAGCAGGTTGTCCAGCTTCGACTTTGACGAATGAGCGTTTAGAGTCGCCGCCATTTACAATTCGGCCAGCCTCATCGGTTATGGGATTAAGCACCCGGTAGCCGGCGCCATTGAGAACCACCGTTCCGCGTCCGGTTAGTGCGCCTGCCATCATGCTGGCCACTTGCAGGCCACTAGAAGCAACTTTGCTGAGAGTTTGTTTCAGGCGATTACGATCGACGGCCACGCGTTTGCCCTGTATCCCTGAGCCGCCGTCGCTTCCCATGACTTCGCCGCTCATTTTCACCAGACGATTCGTTTTTGGATCGATATAGCCCAGTATGTTGATGAAGGCACGGTCATGCTCGCTCCCGCTAACACGGCCGATTAACAGGGTGCCTTTGGTTAGAGACCATCCCTCGCCCTGACAGTCTCTCGCGAGTTCCAGCCGCGCATACGAGTTATTGCGTAGCGAGAAAATCACCGCCTGAGTGCGCACGGGCAGCATCGTACCGAAGAGGGGTAGCACCGCAGGAGCTTTAGCCTTCGAAGCATCAGTCGAGATTGCTTTCTTCTGAGGGTGACTAAGATTGGTGGTTTGGGAACTAGCTTTCGCTGGCGAATCGTCAACAAATAGACTCTGGGTTGGATTCGCGCGGCTTTGCAGTCCTGGACTGGACGGGTCAGTTACTATTGCCTGTGGCTGTGTACCACTTGCATTTGCCTGGTTTGATTTCACGGGAGAGCTTGCTTCGTTTGGCTGCGCGTACGCCGGTGAGTTGTCGGTGAAGCTGAGCATGCGGGGAATGGTGCTCGACGACGGCGAGGCCACCGGTGATGCGTTTGGCTCTGCTGTCGGATTCGTCGTCGGTGCCGTGCCCGCGTCGTTGCCGATCGCTTCTCGCGCGATGTTAATGGCCTCAGCACTTAATCCATTTTCGGGGCTGTTTGGACTCGATTCGGCTTTTGAGTTCGGAGACTCACGACGAGGGTCAGCCTGTACCCTGACGTTTACTGGGTTAACTCTTAGCAGTAGGAACAGAGCCAGTACACCCCCACCAACCAGGATGAGTACGAACCCCCAGCCAAGCAGTTTGCGCTTCCATGACTTCTTATTTTTCGTAATATTCTGCTTTGGTGGAGCAAAGACCGGGTCGGCGGGATCGTAAAACGAGGTGCCTTCGTCTTGCCCAGGATCGTCGATCACGTCAACCGAAAGACGGCGACGGTTACCATTCGTTTCGCTCATGACTTGTCCCTTCTATTTGCCGCTCTTGGCGAGCATGATCGACGCCGGCTCATCAGCCGCATTGGAATGTGCGATGGAGAGTCTGATTTGTTGGTGCGCTCCTAAGACCGGGACGACGTAGGCTATCGCGTAATAGACGGTAGCCTTTGGTGGGATTAGTCCCGCCGGGTCACTCGGCTCTGAATGCACCTTCTTGATTGATTCAATATTTAGCGCCTTACCTTGATCATCCACCATTTCGAGGAAGACATCCGGGCTCCTCGGTGTCAGCTTCAATGAATCACTGGTCGTATTCTTTACGGCGACGATCGCCAAGCGGTACGGTTGCTCAGAGACTGGTTGCGAGAGGATCGAAAGGGCGAGCCCGTGTGAGGGTCGGGTCCACTTCTTGAATTGCTTGGGCTTTTTCATCGCTTGCTGTAACGCATCACGAATCGAAGTGACGGTCTCCGATTCCCTCATCCGATCAGCCTTTTCCAAGTCCGAAAGCCGATTACTGGGCCCGACCCCTCCGGCGGGATGATCGTCCTTGGAACGCACCGCATTCGAATTGACTGCTGGGGAATTTGAAGGGCTCGGAGAATTCGCAGCGGTCCTTTCCTTTTCCTCTTCTGGAGAACTTTCAACCGAGATCGAAATCGGCGCGGCGGACTGCACAGTCAATTCCCCCCTTGTTTCCGTATCAAGATTGACTGGCAGTCCGACCGCGCGCCTGCGCGCTACTACTTCATCGCGGTTGTAACTCAAGACACAGCGATGAACGTTTTGCGCGAGGTCTGCTACCGGATAAAACAGGAAAGTCACAACCAAACCGCTCCGCATCTGCGCGGTAACTGTGGCGGCGGGCGTTCGTGCCTTAGCATTGCGAGGCGGCGAGACAAACTGAGTTCCCGGTCGCACCACTATCGCGCGCTTGTTTCTCTCCAATGCCTTTTGATCCACAGTGGCCATTTCCGGATCGCCGGGAATGATGTAGCGCGGGCCATCGTTGGCTGGGAGCTCGATGAGCACGCTGCCGTGCTGGGCCATTGCTAGCCTGACTACGGTTTCATCCTTCGTTACATCGACTTTCGCTTCTCCAACATAGAAATCGGCTGACGATTGTGCCGCCGGCGTCGAGGTCGGCAATGGGGCACTCTTTACAACGCGACGGATACAGCCGCGACAGCGCGGTGGACGCTGAGGCTCTGCGGCTGGTGGTTGCGCAGATAAAACAATCGAAGCGAACAAGAGCAATAACAGCGTATTAATTATCTTCATCGCTTTTATCCTTAGTTCTGAATGGAACTTACGGGCGTCTCGCTCTCGCTGGAGCTGAGTTCCTTGTAATCGACGGCATTGATGCGAAAGCCTGAGCGGAGATTTCTGTCGAGACGGAAGGTCCCACCTTCAGGCGCATCGGGCAACAGATCGACGGTTAGCAAAAGGTGTTTCGTCATGTGCTTACTCTGGTTCTTCACGACCATATCAATCTCCTGAGTCCCATAGACCTTCACGGTCAATGGCTTCCCGGGAGCGTGTTCCAGGTATTCAGGCTTCCATGTCGCATTCCATTGCTGTTCACGTTGTGTCTGCAAAACTTTCTGCTCGGACAAATACTGCGCGAATCTCTTAGCCTGGCCCGGAACCATCAGTCTGAGTGCCCCTTCAATATCCTTGGAGCGTGATCGCTGATCTACCCGGTAGAGAAATTCGAGAAAGGCCTTGACTACGTAATCCATGTCCGCGATTTGAAGCTTGTCTTTCTCGAGCTTGACAGCCTCGGTAGCACCCAGTTCGCGATCGTTAATCATCACCGTGCGGCCTGATGTCATGTCTACAACGATCCGGTCGGGCCGTTGAATGGATTTGTAAACCACGCCGACTGTCGCGATAGCGGTGATGAGCAAGCAGAAGATAATGATTCGCGTTTGGCGGCGAATGGTGCGCACGTCCGCGGGGTCGCGGTAACAAATGACCGGAGTTAATGATTGGAGTTCGTCAAGATCATGCACCAATGCGTCGCGGGTATTGATTCCGCTTCTCCCTGCTTCACCTTCAGCGACCACGCTCGGCAACTTCATAACATCTGTGCTCATACAAGATCCCCCGGACTAATCTTCGAGAATGGATTTGCTCTTCAACTCTTTCGAGTCTTACCTTCGACTTTCGCCACTCTTACAACTCTCGTACCAACTGAAAACTTGCGTCAGTCGCAAGGTGGTGATCACGGAAGTTGTAAAAGCCAACAGGCAAAACGTATGTAATTTCTGACACTGCTCACCGAATCTCTATGAAGCTAGACTTCGCTTTGTCAGGCAACTGCAGGGGAGAAAGGCTGTCATTGGCCATCACATCAATGCTGAAGTCGCGGTTGGTAATAGCAACATCGTTTTTCTTATTTCTTAGCGAAGAGCCAAACGACTCTGTGTGTTGCGTTGCTCTGTTGCCGAGAAAGCCGATTGCCGAGCGCACATATTCCTGGGTCTCACGATAGGGAGGAATCCCGCCTGTAATCCTCTGAGCGGCATTGATAACTTTGCCGTTTGCCAATCGCAGTGAACGACCGGTCATGAAAGCTTCAACCGTCCCTTCGCCAGCGTTATAGGCAGCCAGAGCTAAATCGACTCTTCCACCAAATCTCCGCAGCAAATCGCGAAAATATCGTGCCCCTGCATCGATTGCTGTCTTCGGGTCATGTGGATTTCGCAGATCGTATCTGCTTGCTGTTTCCGGCATGAATTGCATGGGGCCACGCGCACCCTTTGGACTAACCGCTTCGATTCGATAGCGAGATTCGAGGTAGCAGAGGACTCGAAGAATGCGTGCGTCAATACGGTGACGCTGAGCCGATTCAGCAAAGAAAGGCTCAAGCTTTCGGGCTCTCTCTTCTGTCGATGGGCCGCGTTCCTGCCGAACTTGCGCGTTGATGGCAAGGCTTACAAAGACTAGGCAAAGAATTGATTGAACAAGTTTGAGAGTCATGCTGGGCACACGTGCAATCAATGGACCAGCTGCATGGCACAGCAATTGACAAGAGGGCGTCGAAAGTCAGCCAAGCCGCGAGCCTCAGCAGAGGAGGGAGCGGATATAAATCCAAGGAAAGAATTTTTGGTTCGAAGGAGAAGTGACATGAATTACCTGCTTGAAACGATCAATGCGCCGGTCTTGAATGGTTCTCGCTCGGCGCTGTTGGGCCGCAGGCTCGTTGCAGTCGGATTGGGCTTTAAGGCTCTGCCTGGAGTCATTGCTCTAATCCTCATGATTGTATTTGGCGTTGTGTCAGCTTCGGCGCAGACGCCGTCTGGATCGTTCTTTAATGGCAACAGCGATCAACTCGGCAATAGTTTGCGGTCAGTCACTTTCTTTCTGGCAGCGGCAATGATTATTGCGGGGATCATTTTCGTCGCTGTCGGAATCATCACGTCTGGTCTGCGCGAATCGCTGTCAACCTGGAAGTTCATAACAGGCGCGGCTTGCTTCGCCTTTGGGGGCATCTGTGCGGCGGTCTATGCCTTTAGTCAGGGCGACACTGTTGCGCTCGACAACCAGTTCTGACGAACCCCCACTGACCAGCAATCTTAGAGTGCAGGTTTTCCTGCGGAGGTTACCGTTATGAGGGCACGCCCAGTCCGCCGAAATATTTATCTGCCAGTGGTTCGCTTCGGCGTGGCCGACAGCGACTGGTTCTCCGTCCTGTTGATTTCATGCGCGAGCTACCTGGCACCGGTCCCCTTTGGGTTTACGGTTCTTTATGTGCCGCTGCAAATGTGGACGTGGCTGCTGGCGACCGCGGGGGCCATTGCCTTCTTCAACTACATCCGCATAGGCCGGAAGCCTTGCTGGTTGCAGCACAAACTTAAGGCACTAGTTCTACATCATCGGCAATATCGAGCACTTCCGAACGGTAGGAAACGTGCGTTCAAGCGCTCTTGGATTAACGACCTTGAAGCGGCGGGCGGTTTATCGGATGTGGCCGCTCGCTCCGGGACTATCAGCCAAACAGCGCTCTTGCTCGAACAAAATAGTCGCACTCAGGAGGTTTTGGAAGAAAGATGGAACGAACTCTTGGTTACGACGAACTAAAAGACCACCAAGCACTTCGTCAACGGACGGTCGTGCTCGAACGCCCTCCGGGTAGACGTCGCGATTCGTCAATTGTAGGGATCTACAACGATGCTCTGCGGCATAAAGACGGTGCCCTTACAGTGGCTTATCACGTGGAAACACCGGCGACGATGTTTGCTGCCGATGCCCTCATCGATATTCGCTATGACGACCTCGCGCGAATGCTGGCCTTTGAGAAACCGGCGGGCACTCTGGTTCAGTTCAGATACTCGACTACTCCCGATCCGGGACATGCGATTAACAGTGTAATTGGTTCACGCGCGCACTCCGGGACACACACGTTGGCGTCATTGCTTCAAGCATCGAATCTCGACTATCTGCGGGATTCGGGAAAGAGCCTCCCTTACCGCCGTAGTGTGTTAACGATGTGGTTAAGAGTCCCTCCGAAAGGGCGTGACAACTCGACAATGAACTCCCTTGCCAGTTTCCAAAGAGCCCTACGGGATGAAATGAGAGCGCAAGGTATTGTTTCAACAGCTCGAAATATCGCTCAGATCTATTCTCGCACAGCGGACGACTCAGTTGTCCGACGCACGCTCGACGATGAACAGCATGCTTACAGCCAGGCGAATAGAGTCTGGCGACAGATCGAGAATTCGTCGCCACTAATCGTGCGTAGGTTCACGCGTCAGGAAATTTGGGAAGCGGTGTTTTTCGGACACTGTCAGAACGCAACCTCTGCTCCTATTCTGCCCGAGAGACCCGGAAGGGACTTACGAGACTACTTGTGTGGAGAAACGGTCGAGGGCGAACTGAACTATCTGATGCATGGTGAATATCCAGTCGCTGTTGTCTCGATGTTCACCCCACCAAATGACGTTGTAACTGCCGACTCGTTGCGAGCCCTGATCGGACGAAGAGACTTCAATAGTCGACATACTATAGTCACGGAATATCTCTTTCCTGAACAGTTCAAAGAAACAAAGCGTTTGGACCGTCGCATTAAGCAAGTGAAGCGCACATTCACTCGAAAGGACAACCCGGAAGGGGCAGCAGCGCTAAGAAGCTTGCGGGCGGTTCGCGACGAAGTTGCTGGCGCCCGCGAATCGCTTTTGCCGACGCGGTTTTGCGTGGTTCTTTACGGCGACCGAGCGAGAAACTTCGCTGAGTTGAAGCAATCGGTCGACGCCTTCGATGAACAGTGCGAGAGATTGATCTCTGCCATTCGGCAAATTCCGGGTGCTAACGCCGACCGTGAAGAGCCAGAGGCGTTACGCGCGCTATACCCAACCCAAATTGTCGGCGAACTAAGCCCGAAGATCACCGGACGAGAGTTGACTGAAGTCTCGAACTCAGTTGTCGCTTTGACCCCCACCGAAGACTCGTGGCCGGGAGCAGCTAGACCGCACACGCTACTTTCGACCGTAACCGGGAGACTAATCGGTATCGATCTTTTCGACCGCAATCAGATTCCCTCTCCGCTCGTTCAAATCATTGCAGCCCCGCGTGGCGGAAAATCAATTCTGATGGCTCAGTTCGCCTGCGACATCCTGGCGAGCCTCAGCGATGCGAGTGTCAATGCGATCGATGTCGGCGAAACCTTATTGCCGCTGGCAACAGTCCTTGGTGGCCGTTACATCCGTCCTCGGCCTGACGACGTACGAGCTATCAACATCTGGTCCTATCCCGAGTTGAAGGATGGGGAGATGCCCGACGATGTGCAGAAGGCATTGGTGGTCGGCGATCTGAAAATGCTGGCGCGCGTCCGGGATGACGATAAGACGGCGGAAGACATTATCAGCGCGGTGGTCGCGCAAGTGTATGAGAACATCGTTTCCCAAAACGGACCAGGTCGCCCTCTCTTTGAACCTGTGCTCTCACATTTCGTCGCGCAGCTCAGGACTTACCCCTTCGATTCGGAAATGGTTCGAGAGCGGCGGGAAACACTTGTCCTGGCTCTTAACAATTACATTGGTCACCCATGGCTCGACGCCCCGACCCATTCAGACTACGAGAACAAGTCCTCCTTTGATGTGTTCGAACTTGGATCGTTAAGAGACTTCCCTAACGACATCAAGCTTTCGCTGGCTTACCGCATCGCGGCACACGTCGCGCGCTGTATTGGACGCCGGCGCGAGGATGGTACGCGGGCGCCAACAGCCAATCTCTTCGATGAGATGTGGGAGATCAAGGAGGAGTATCCATTCATTTTCAAAGTCCTCCAGCACGCCGGTCGCAAGGGTCCGAAAGAAAACTCGATAACCGTGCTAGCGACACATGCGTTCGAAGACATAGAGGATGTAGCTTCACTGTCCAAGACAGGTAATGTGATCTTTGTGGGCAAACAACTTGGCGACTACTCGAAGATCATTGCTCATGCGAAGTTGTCAGAGAACGGCGCGGCAGCCATCAGTCACATCAAGACCGCGCCCGGAAGGTTTTCCCAGTTTGTGATGGTAATCGGCACGGGATCGGACCAAGTAGTCGAGATGGTGCAGCACGAACTCAGTCCCTTGATGCTTTGGACACTAACGACCAATGCCGATGAAAGGAACGCTCGTAGCATCGTGTCGGGTTACCACCCCGAGTGGTCAGAGACGCAGGTGCACGCCTGGCTCTCACAACAGTACCCACGAGGTCTTACAGCCGTTGGCTTACGGGAAATCGACGAATCACTTCTGGACGTCGCAGCTTGAGACCATAACCGACGTCTCATGGAAGGGAGTTCAACCAATGCGAAAGGTAATTAAACACATACTCCTCGGCATGTTGCTTGGCGCAGTATTGATGCCATCAACAACTCAGGCTCAATTTACGGTTTTCGATCCTGCTCAGTATTCGCTGCAGATCGCGCGCCAGATCGAAGAAGCGAACCGCTGGCTGGAGCGCGTCAAGCAATACTCAGAACAGATCAATAAGCTGGCTGAGCAACTCAGCACTATGAAAGGCGTGCTCGGTCAGGCTGAAAAGCTTGTACTCCACAACGCGAACCTGACACGGACGATGGCGCAAATCGGCCAAACGGTGCGCGATGTCTTTGCGCTCAAGCGCGCTATGGAGACGATGGTAATCTCGCGTCTTCGTATGATCAGGTCAATCAAGTCACGATTGATGAACGGCATCTTTGATCCGCAAGCCGACTTAAGTGATTTCGAGGACTATCTGCGCAATTCCATTGGCCGAACTTCACAGCACAAGATCGCGACGATGAATCGGATTGCCATGTTTGACGCGACCTTGGATCGGCTTTACCACGATCTCCAAACGGCACAAGCCAGGCAAGCCGGAGCAGCAGTCCAACTGAAACAGGCGAAGGACAGACTTGAGGCAGAGCTGGCTAAACCGCAGGCGGAACAATGCGCAACCTGCATTGGGGACTTAAAGCTGGAGATCGCGGCCTGCGAGCAGATGATCGTGGACCTGGATGCACAAATCACGAACCTGTCAACGCAGATTGAGGATCGCGTTAGGCTCTACAACCTGACAATGGAGGAGCGTGTCCGGATAGCCAATCGCGTCAAAGCCACGGACGAAGCGTGGGACAACCTGAATATCGTCAAGGACAGCATCTTTACGGCAATTGAAAATGGCGGCATGCCCCCTGCGCCACGCCGTCCCTAGTCGGTAACTCAGGAGTAAGTAGCAAACAATCAGGACAGTATATGGACTTCAAGCGATCACTACGGTTTATCGTTCTTCTGGGCCTTCTCCTATCGCCCGCTATTGCACAGGCGCAAGCTCCGACACCCTCACCTTCGCCGGTAAGATCTCTCTCAGAGAATATCGGAGCACTAACGCAGCGCGCGGGCTCGTTGCTGCCCTACTTCGACAACGAGATCGTCTTAAAACTTATTGGCTGGTTTGAGCTTTTGGCTTGGGTAGCTGGTAATTGCCTGGCGGGCTTCGCCATGTTGCGCATTGTTCGCGAGGACAACGGAGAGGGCTCAAATCTCTATTGGTGGTTTGGTCGGTTGGCCTTGTTCTTCATGTTGTCAGGAACAAGCCTGGCAATCATCAATGGTATGAGCGCCATTGGATATGAAATCGCCAACGGCAACGAATCGAGGCAGAGGTCGATTCTGCAGCAGCTCTACCTGGCCCAGCGAGAAAGCTTCAACGACTCATACGCGAAGTTCCAGCAAAGCATGTTTACGGTCAAGGTTGACGGCCGCGAGACAGCTATTGAGCCCGTGGCGTTGGGAAGCGAATCAGTTCTCGGTATTGTCGTAGACACAGAGAGCACTATTCAAAACTTTGACCGAAAGGCTGACGTCTCTCAGTGGAACATCTCGACAATGATGACGTGGCTCAACTTCGAGCGGGCGCTTATCGAGTTCGGAGATCTCATTCTGGTGATTCTCGGCGCCGCGCTGACGCTCGGGATGAAACTTGCCATGCCTTTTATGCTCGCCGGCATTGTTGATAAGCACATTGCCAGCAAGACTACTTACCCCTTCTTCTTTGGGCTCATCGCCCTGACGCTCGTGTGGCCTTCCGTCTCTAAAATCATCAGGATCGTCACTTACATGTTTGGCAATGTCGCCATGGCTGTCGGTGATGACAGCCCCCTATATATATGGAACTACGAAACGATGCGGGTCATCTCCGACCCGCTAGCGCAGCCGCAATACACAATTGCCTTAGCTGCGTTCGGCATGGGTTTGAGTGCGCTTTGTCTTTACGGAACTCCCTTCATTTCGGCGTATTTCTTGTCAGGCCGCATCTACGAGTCTGTCGCGACCGTAGTCTCCAGCTGGATGGGCGCGATGATTGGAACTGGTATCGAGAAGTACAGCGCGGAAGCAGCCGCCTCAATCAATCGCCAAGCTGAGAGCACTCAGTACAACGCCGGGTATCAAGCAGATGTAACCCGCTCGGCAGGACAGTGGGAAGCCGGAAACCTTCGTGCACAAGGCCAACGTTCCGCACACCTGGCTTCAATTCAAGGTGCGCTGACCAGCCAAGTTGCAGCGACTCAAGGGGCCGCTACAACTCAGCGAATGATTATTCAAGCGGTGGCGGGATTTCAGAAATCCCAGGTGGGCGCGGACGTCGCTCGCCCCTTCGCGAAACCAATATTTCTCGCGATCAGCAAGTCGGTACCACCGTCGCCAGCGCTACTAAAGAGAAGGTGATGGTTGCGTGGGAATCTCACGCCGCTAAAAACGATGCCTGGGGCCGAAATCTTGCCGAAGCACTTCCTCCGGAAATTCCTATCCTTCGTCCTGCACTTAGCGGCGGTTTTCAGAACGCAGCGATCGGAAACCGCAATCAGGGCGTGAATCAAACCGCCGATGTTTATCGTGATGGCGTAACCGGTTTGCAGAACACAGCAGCAGGTAAGTCTGTTTCAAGCAGCCAACAATACGAGAGCGACATGAAGGTCGCGATTGATAGGCAAGCAGGTGAGCAGATAGCCGGAGTTAATGCCGGCGCTGGTCAGGCGATTGGTGGTTTCCATCGCGGCGCGGCCCAAGCAGGAGGCGGCGTCGACCAGAATTATCGGCTTGAGCTTGGGGCTAACAAAGGGATCTACGTAAGCCAAGTCGATGCCGCCGGCCAGATCCGCAGCGCAGGTCTAGAAGCGGCGAAACTGCGCCAAGCGGCAGCCGTCATCGCCGCAGTCGGGCGGGAGATCTCGAGAGAAGTCGGACAGGGTATGCGTATCCGCTTCTGAGGGTGCTCTACAAGGTGATGACGACAAAGGCTACTCGACCAACTGAAGCACTCATTCCGGTCGAATTAATCGAGCGCAAGATCTATCTCATCCGAGGGTACAAAGTGATGCTGGATAGAGATCTGGCGGATCTCTATCAGGTTGAGACCCCATATCTGAACAGACAGGTCAAGCGAAATGTTGAGCGGTTTCCTGCTGATTTTTTGTTCCAACTAAACGATGAAGAGGCCGAAGCTTTGAGATGCCAATTTGGCATCTCAAACGCTGGCGGTCGAGGCGGTCGTCGCTACCTTCCTTACGCTTTTACCCAAGAAGCATGCTGTCTGGTGTACTAAGAAGCGAGCGCGCGGTATTAGTTAACGTAGCAATCATGCGCGCCCTCGTGCGACTCCGTGAGATTTTGATCTCGAATAAGGACCTGGCAAACCGCCTGGATTCATTTGAGAGGAGATATGACTCACGCTTTCGTGTCGTCTTTGATGCTATACGAAAACTGATGGAACCTCCTTCCAATCCGAATCGCCGACATATTGGCTTTAAACCGGACGAAAAGAGGAGCCTGGCTAAGTAGGTTGTAACAAACTAAGCACCCATTGGATCGTCGTGGATCGATCTCGAGATTTTCTTAAGAATAATAACTTACTGGAATGCTTGTGGTTTCATGCTTCTCAGAAGCCGAGGGTTGGTATCAATCGCGGAGCAGCACTAGAGCGGATCATGGCGGTCAACTTCGGACGCTTGTAAACACGCGCTTCATCCTACATTACTTTTCTAACAAATGTTTGTTCAATCGGGTTATTATTCGGGCTCCATGCATTCCACGCTTACCACGTTCGGCTTTGACAAAGACTGCTGAACCGTCCTCTAACTTTTCAAATACTTCAAGCGGCATTCTAATGATCCACTTGTACCCATCTCCATCCGGCGGGTTACTTCCGTATGTTTCAAACTCCCCGATTTGAAAAACTCTTTCAGAGTTACGGGCCTCAAATACATCTCGACTGGTGAGCTCAATTTCTATGACTGAAATACTATCCGTGGCACGCGCTCTATTCAATCTTATTCGCGTTATAGTGATTTCATCCTCTGTACCCTGATCTATTCCCTTTGCGTCCGCGGGCACCGAAAGCGTTTCCGGCAGAACAGTACGTCTAGAATCGCCCAACGTGTCATACGAGACTGCAAGAGTAGCACCCTGCTGAAGCAATGACCGGTCATAGATGACCGTTACCAATTCCGTAGCGCTGTGCATAACGTCAGTTTGTGATTCGTCATCAATCCAAATTGTGTAAGCTCCAGGTTGAAATGTTTCGCCTGTGATGGTCAGACGTATGACGCTTTCAACCACCACCGTTTTTCCTTTGAAGCTCATGTTGAACGAGCTCGGAAGGTTTACTTTTTCAAGCCGATAAGTTTTTACCTTTAATTTCCCGGTTGGAACCAGATTGTTTCCCTCATATAAGAGTTCAGCCGGTAACTTGAACAGCAGTTCTGACGATAAGTTCACAGCTTGCGAGGACTTGGTGGATGTTTGCTGTCCATTGGCCAGGTGAACGCCCAATACCATTATCAGCGCGAGCTCGAATATTAGCCGGAATATCAATCGAGGGCCGCAACAAAAAGCACTTGAATTGTTTTCCGTTCGCATCTGACTGTCCTTGCGCTCAGTGAACCCGTCCCTCGCCAATTATGTTAGTCGTGTTCACCCCATTCGTATCTATGTAGAAGCGAGTCTTTACCAATCACTATATCGCTCGCCGTTCAACGCTGTGCCTTCCGCGGCTGAACGAACATCAAAGACGTTCTCTCCGCCCCATGAAGTGGCATCGGCGGCATCATAGGCCGATCGCAAGCCCCAGTCAGACTTACCCGTAATAGGATCTATAGGGACACCGCGCAAGTAAACCTTCTTCTTAGTTGCCATCGAATTGATATCGGTGGCATTAGGTCCGGAGGGCCCAGAAGCTGTAATCAAACTCGTTCGCGGTATCACGTTGACGCCATTTACCAATGTTTCAAGATCTGGAGGATAGCGATCCGGATTGTCCACGCCAAAGACTGTGCAATCAGCAATGATGACTCGGCTACGTAGATCTGGCGGCACCGTAAAGGCGGATCCTGCAGGCGAAGTGATCGCTGTTCCAACGCACTGCATTCCCGCAGTGTCGCGGTGAAACTCGTCTATCGCCTGGCGGATTTGGCGTAAGGTCTCTCGCAAAGCTTGTTCCCGTTGACGTCTTACGGCTATCCCAGCGAGTGGGGCCACGCCAGTGTCAAGATCGCAAGAATTGTTACAGTAATAACTAGTTCGATTAATGAGAATCCGCTTGAGGCAATTGGTCGGCGAAAGAGTAAGCAGTAGCTGCAACCGGAAGAAGAATTAAGGAGCCCAGACATACCCATTCTCTCGTACCAGGCTTTGGGGAAGAGCTTTTATTATTGCTTATTGATCTATTTTATTTTTATCCAGTTTGCCGAATTTCCGTACGCGGCGTTGCCCAATACCTTTATCTGGAAATTCCTCATCCAAACCGTAAGTTACTTTTACTTCGTCACCATTTTTCACCTTCGCGAATTCCTTGGGTGTCAGCTCAAAAATTAAGACGTTACCCTTACCATCGCCAGCCCGAGGCCAAGCAAATTTCTTGGATCCGATATGAAGCACGTGAGTGTCATTTCCGCCTTCGAATGGAGTATCACTATAAACTGCAATTTCGATCACCGGTCGGCGCGTTTCCGCGGTAATTCGCAATAAAGTACGTATGGTGATTCTGTTGTCATTAGTATCGGCGGTTTTAACAACGGCGTGCGGAAAGTCGAGGACCTGAGACGGTTCCTGTGCGACGGCAAGCGGTGCACCGGCAAAGGACGCGCTCCAAAAAAGACAGGCGCTCAACGTTAGATGGAGACGCCGCGCGGATTTGAGAACGTGTCCCGGATCAAGCATGTCATTTGTCAACCTTGCTTTTGTCCAGTTTACCAAATATCCAGAATTGGCAGTCTTCCCAACCCTAAACTATGACGTGCTTGATTTTTAGGCTTCATTCTCCGTGAGAAGCTATTCATCGAATTTTGCTTTTATCCAACTTGCCGAACTTCCACACCCAACGCCCTTTACCTTGGCCTGAATCCTCGTCATGGACTTTCTTAAGATCAGCGCCTTGATACGTTACTATCACGTCGTCGCCGGTTTTCGTCTTCGCAAATTCCTTTGGAGTTAGCGCGAAGATCAAAACATGCCCTTTCGTATCTCCGTAGCCGCCCCCCTGGAAAACTCGCTCACCGACTAATAACACAACCGCAGCATTTAACACGGGGAACGCCCGGTCACTGTAAACCTCGACTTCGATAAAGGGCTGCCTTGTTGTTTTTGTCACCCGCAATACGCTGCGGATATGCATTTTGTTATTCTCATCGCGCGACTCCTTCTTAGCATCCCCGAATGGTTGCTGTGCGGTTGCTGCGGATGCGCTCAACAAAACAGAGCCGACCAAAATAAGAAGCGGCATTTGCCAACGATGATTGTTTCTACGACCTGTGGTTCTCATACAAGCCTCCTTCGCGTGGTGGGCTGAACCCGCCTTCCTATTATACATCGGAAAGGTGTGACACTTGTTGATTTGCTCGCTCCATTTTCAGCCGTTCAACATAGAGACAAAGGTCTCTTGCGTCCACATATTAAACGAGCGACTCGTCGCTTCAAGCGCGGTTTCTTTGTTCGTGCCGCGATTGAGAGCTTGGCTTAAGTTGTGTGTGAAGTCGGTATAGATCAGGGCGTCGTACCTTGCTCTGGAAATGGCAACGTAAGCTGTGCGGTCGTTGAGTAGGCGAGCGGATTCCTGCGTATCAGCGTTGACCAGAAGGCGATCAAAAGTTAGCCCCTGAGCTGAATAACTGGTGACGGCATAACCGTAATCGAGGTGACGAAACTTTTGAAGGTCAACGCTAATTTCGCGTCCGCTATCCATCGCTAAGCGTATTTGATCCGGTTCGATTTTCGTGATCGTCCCGAGTGCGCCATTAGCGATCCGTTTCTCCCTAAACGGCGCACGAATTTGAAGGCGGTCGCCTTCGGCGAAGGCGCGCTCGGCTTCGTAGTAAACGCTCACACCGGAAAGCCGCGTCGGGTTGTAAGTGAGCTCGCGGCCATTAAAAAAGCGAACGGTAATTTTGTTTGTCTCGTGGTCAGTGTCTACGACTCTTGCGTAGTCGCCTGCCTTGACCTGAAACTTTTCGCTGGCGCAGTTGTAGTGGATAATGTCTTCGTCGGGTCGGTAGGAATTGGCGAAGCCGCGCTTGGGGCCGGTCATGTCGGGACGAGTGAGATAGACCGTCATTTGATGATCGTTAAGGCTTACATTTCCCTCGCGTTGTAGTTCTCGATGGATAAGCAAATTGAGTTGCGAACGTTCGCGATTGGCGGGTGAAATAACGAGTGTGCTGGTGGGATTCTTGGCGTAGTCCTGGGCGATGGCTTCGAAGGCGCGCTTGCTGGTTATAACGTCGGGCGCTAATTGAATTTGGAGACTTGATATTGGTTATTCTTGGCGCGGCACTAACCCTTGGATTGAAGCTCGCCATGCCTTTCATGCTCGCAGGCATCGTCGATAAGCACATTGCAAGCAAGACCACTTACCCATTCTTCTACGGACTGATCGCTCTCACCCTCGTCTGGCCCTCGGTATCCAAGATTATTCGGATTGTGGCCTACATGTGGGGTAATGTCGCGATGGCGGTCGGTGACAGCAGTCCTGTCTATGTATGGAACTATCAAACAATGAGAGCCATCACGGACCCGTCGGCACAACCGCAATACACGATTGCGCTAGCTGCCTTTGCCATGGGTCTGAGCGCCCTTTGTCTTTACGGCACTGCATTCATTTCTCTCTATTTCTTGTCCGGTCGCATTTACGAATCGGTCGCGACTGTCGTTTCGAGTTGGATGGGCGCGATGGTTGGCACCGGCATCGAGAAGTACAGCGCGGAAGCGGCAGCCTCAATAAACAGGCAAGCCGAAGCGACTCAATACAACGCTGGATACCAGGCTGATGTAACTCGTTCGGGCGGACAATTGGAAGCTGGAAACATGCGAGCGAGTGGACAGCGCGCTTCGCAGGTGGCTTCGATTCAAGCGGCCTTAACAGGCCAAACAGCGGCAACGCTGGGTGCTGCAACGACGCAGCGAATGATCATTCAGGCAGCGGCCGGATTTCAAAAGTCCCAAGTAGGTGCCGACGTGGCTCGGGGTATTCGTGAGACCAATATCTCGCGCGACCAACAAGTCGGAACCTTCGGGGCATCTGCGGACAAAGAGAAATATATGGCAGCCGCTGAATCGCATGCCGCTAAGAACGATGCCTGGGGTAGAAACCTTGCCGAAGCGCTTCCTCCGGAGATTCCACTTGTGCGTCCTTTTTTGAGCGGCGGCTTTCAGAACGCGGCGATCGGAAATCGCAATCGCGGTGTGAATCAAAGTGCCGACGCGTATCGAGACGGAGTTACTGGACTTCAAAACACGGCTACCAATAGATCCGTTTCCAGTAGCCAACAATACGAGTCTGACATGAAGGTAGCGATTGATATGCAGGCAGGCGCACAAATCGCCGGGGTAAATGCCGGCGCGGGTCAAGCGATAGGTGGTTACCAACGCCGGTGCTGCCCAAGCAAGAGGAGGAGTAGAACAGAACTACCGCTTAGAACTTGGCGCCAATAAGCAGATCTATGTCAGCCAGGTTGATGCCGCAGGGCAAATCCGCAGCGCAGGTCTCGAAGCGGCGCAACTGCGCCAAGCTGCAGCCGTCATCGCCGCAGTCGGGCGGGAGATCTCGAGAGAAGTCGGTCAGGGGATGCGCATAAGATTCTGATTGGACGCTTTAGATGTATCGCACGCAATAGATAGGGTTGCACGATGAGGCAGTCGATGGTGAATACCAGCGCCCGGCAGTGATTTATAGAGTTGGTTCATTGTTTGGTCGACAGAGGTCTTACTGTGAGCGGCTTGCGCGTTTGAGGAATCGCACGTTGAGATTGCAGCAGTACATCATCGCTGGTCAGTGCTCTCATGAATTCAACGAGTTCATTTATCTCTTCGTCGCTTAGATGTAGTGGCTGCATGCGCTCGTCCAGTTTTGGATTGACATTCCCCCCGCGATTATAGAAACGCACCACATCGATCAGTGTTTTCTCCCATCCGTTGTGCATATAGGGCGTTGTCAGCTCAACGTCACGCAGCGTCGGGGTCTTAAAAGCCCCTATATCTTTCGGCTGTTTCGTCACCAGATAGCGCCCAAGCTCCGTGAAGCCTTCGGTGTGAGCCAACAATGGCGCAGACTCTTCGGTCTGCCGATTTGACATAGGAGATTTACTAGTTGAGTTGTTAGATTTGTTTTCCGAGCCCTCGGTCTTTTTGTTTGCAATCTGGCTTGCCCATCGGCTCAGTTGCTCGAAGCTCACATTCTTCGCTACTACTCCAGTGTTGTGGAATTTGAAGTCGGTGAAGAATGGCGAACCTGGGCTGAACGAGTGGCATTCGACGCACCTCGCCTTGCCCTTGAAAAGTTCGAAGCCTCGTTTCTGAGCCGCCGTGATTGCGCTCTGGTCTCCTGCCATGAAGCGGTCAAACGGTGAATTTCCCGAAAGCAATGTGCGCTCGTATGCGGCAATGGCTTTGACGATAGTCTCGATGGTGATTCCCTGGGTTCTAAATATGCTTTGAAATCTTCTTCGATACTCAGAAATGGCTGCCACACGCTCGACAACAGCGGCGTAGTTTCCCATTCCCATCTCAAACTGATTGATTAGGGGCTGTTTCGCTTGCTCTTCAAGTGATCCGGCGCGGCCGTCCCAGAAGAGCCGCTCGCTGAACATTGCATTCAGAATCGTAGGCGCGTTCCGTGTGCCGGTCCTGTTTGAGACACCGGTTGCGACAGCACTGTGATCAGTGAAAGCGTTCGCCGGATCGTGGCATGTCGCGCAACTGACTGTGCCATCGACCGAAAGCCGCTTGTCAAAATAAAGAGAACGGCCGAGCCCAACTTTTGCCGCAGTTAGCGGATTGTTGGCTGGGATTCGATTTCGCCACAGGTTCTTGCCGATACCAACTGGTACGGCTTCAGACGGCGCGCGCGCGCGCTTTCGCTGGAAAGCTTGAGTTAAAAGAGTAATTGAGAGGATCAAGACAAATACATAAGAAACAATCTGACACCCGTCTGTGAAGCGGTGAATTTGAGCAAGCATGCTTGGAAGGCGATTGTTCGTCTTCATTTCCTCACCCTCCTATTGTTGACAATCATTTCTTGTAAACCAGCCCCCAATCGGGACCATCCAACCTGGACAGGGCTTAGTGACCAGAGGGAATGTAATCTGCCACCTCCTCTCCGAACCGTATACATATAAGGGGGAAAGAACAGACAGAAATTTCAATAAGATGCTTGCTGAGACACTGCTTAAGAATTTAGGCTAAAACGCCAGCAAGCTGACCACAAACCTGTGGCCATCATGAGCGCATCCCTCGAGTTTTGCCACAGCGCGGGCGGAATAGCATTTGCCGATGTTTGTGTTTCTGAAATATTAATGCAGTTAATCATCCGGAAGCCAAGATCGGTGGTGCAGCCGAGCGATTCGATGGGCGGCACGGAAATCTGACTTACCATACTTCGCAGAACTATTCCAGCAATGACCACAAGAATTAGTCAGATGGCCCAGGCAACCGCAGAATGGGTAGAAGAGTTATTGGACCCATCGGGAAGATGGATGCGGGTTGTTGATTTCGGTTAATAGCTGCGTCGCAAGTTTCGGTTCAAGATTCTGAAGAACCCGATATTGCTCCTTCGCGCTGGCCTTGTTGCCAAGTGCAAGTTGCGTCACACCCAGCCCTAAATATGCTCCTGCATCGTCTCGCTTGAGTCTGATTGCCTGCTCAAAAGCAGTCTGCTGCCTCTTTGTAGCGTTGCAGACGGTAGTATGCCGCGCCAAGTTCGCAATAGGCGGGCTCATAATCAGGATTGGTTTGCAGTGCTTGGCGGTAGACGTGGACAGCTTCGTTAAACTCTCCTAAGTGAACATGAGCATTCCCCAGAAAATGATAAGTTGTTGCGCGCGGTGTTAATCTACTCGCCTGATTGAAAGCCGCAATAGATTCCTGATATTTGCCTTCGTCGTAGTACATTCTCCCAGACTGTTCGTAAGCACACAGGTCATCCGGATCGAGGCTGATTGCTTTCTTGAAAGCTCTGTCAGCCTCTTCATATTGTTTCAATTCGGAATAGATCATCCCAAGCCACATGAAGCACACGACTCATCCCTAATAGCGCCCGCTTGCTTAAACGCGGCTTCAGCCTCGAGATATTTCTTGAGTACAAGATACGAGGTGCCTAGCTCAATGTAAGCGCGAGCAAAGCGCGGATCCAAACTGACAGCCCGCTGATAAGACGTGATTGCGGCTTGCCGCTCACCTGAAGAGGACTGCAGCCTGCCCTTGAAAAAATAGAAACAGGCCGGTATAGAAGGCAATTGGTGGGCGAGTACTCCGGTTAGGATGAGAAAGGCGACCCAACCAAAACCCGAACGCTTTGTCATATTCGACTCCGATCTGCAGCAGAGGTGATCCCTGAATCTGGTGTATATAGCAGATTGTCAGGTGAGGTTAGTTTGTTAAGAGTGGGGCTGGCTCAGAATCGAGCGAATCTCAAGAAGTGGAAGTGCTATCAGGCTTGAGCCTCAAAGCTAGAGTGCGCCTCCAGAACAAATAGAGAATATACAAAATTGAGATTGAGCACAATAGCACCAAATGAAAGGGCGTGAGTCAGTTTGCCTGTAAGTCTCTTCTCACAGCGGCTTGAGGGTCTGTGATCGGCAGCAAAGATCCGAGTACAAAAATCGTACGCCCATATTGGGTTTTCCTTCACCATGCCCGTGTTGAGTTTTACCAAAAACAATCTCAATGAAGCCATCATTCGCATAGAACTAGGAGTTCCTCAAACTTGCTGACGGGAATAGCCGATTCTAGTTTACCGTTTAAGTCGTAAGTGATTGCGCGCTGAACGCGACTTGCTGATTCGCCACGTGTAGGGTATTTGATGAGCGGCTTCCTCGGAGTTGTACGTTCGAGCTTAACTCCTGCATTGAACGCTCGAGATTCAATCCCCATAGAACTTCAAATACAGATGTGGCTCCTCTTTGCAGCGACGAGCGAGATCTTCGATGTTATTAAGAAGCGCTGACTCTTCTTTGGCCTGCACTGCCTGCTTAAGCCTCTCCCATTCCACAAGAAAAGTGTCGATTTGCAACTCGTTAAATACGGTATTGCCGTACCAATCGATGAATCGCAGCAACTGGAATGACCTGTCTTCCGCTGAAGGTAACAACCGATGGAGCAGATTCTTTGGATCCTCTACACTCTCAATAGGCTCACCGCGTTCAGTTTCGAGTACTAGACGTAGACCCATGGGGACACCTCTATGGAATACCTGGAAAGGCGGTCTTAAGAGTACCCGCCGGAGTTGTGATAACGGTATATATAGATGTGGGTTGGCCGCTTACTCTATCAATACCAATTGTGCGGCCCGCATCGACAATCCGCTCAAGGTTGCCACCGGTCTGCTTGACCGGCGCAATACTTTCTGCTTGCTTGATCAGTGCAGCAACATCCTCACCGGCACTAAATAGGCTCTTGCCTGCAGTGTTGGCTCCTCCAGGAACATGTCCATCAAGCACATGATTTAATCCCTTCGGATTAATATTAATTACCGCAGCGCCAACAACCTCGCCAACAGCACCGGCGATTATTACGTCTCTGATGGTATCCTTTACGCTCCTGACAAAATCTTTAAGAGCGTTAACAATATCGCTCCCGTCACTATCAAGATCATTAGGGTTGTTAGGCTTCAGGCCAAATGGGTCTCTGAAGTTGATCGAGTTGTTCACTACGTATCCGTAGAGATTGATGCCTCCTGCCAGACCGATCGGATCTTCCGAGATAAACCGTTGTAAAGCTGGCGAGTAGTACCTGCTGCGGTAGAAGTAAAGCCCGGTGCCGTCATTTTCCCGGCCGGTGTACTGAGATGAATTGCCGTTCGAGCTTCCACTAGTTGTCGTCTTGCCAAACGGCTCATAGGTGTATTGTGTTTGCACCGTGCCACTGGAATCGGCCAAGGCGAGTGTGCTTCCAAGACCATCAAACAGTGGACTCCAAGCCCCGCCCGCGTCAGTACGAGTAAATACTTCGTCCAGCCCTCCAGCGAGAATGTTCGCGCTTGGTGAGCCTCCTGACTGCTCCTGAACCAGATTTGCTCCATCGTACAGATAGGTGGTGGTGGCGCCGTTGACCGTTTTGCTGATTCGCTTTCCAAAAGCGTCGTATTGAAAACTTGCTGTCAGTCCGGGGCCAGTCATTGACACTAGCTGATTGCGGCCGTTCCAAACGTACGTATTTGTACCATCGCTTGTGAGGTTGCCGTTCAAGTCGTAACTGAGAGTCTGGCTGCCAAATGCTGTTTGCTGGTTTGCGGAATTATGAGAGGCGCTTGAAACAGCCGGCGGTAATCCGCTCCTTGCGTAGGTGCCGCCGATGCTTGTGCGGCGTCCCGCATCATCGTGCGCATAGGTCAAGTTGCCTAGCGTGTTTGCGCCGTATTTGTAGGTAATTCCTGTTAGCTGCGAGGCAGAGTCGTACGCATATTCTGTCACCAGCCCGCTGGGTAATGTGAGGCTTGTGCGGCGATCGACGTTATCGTAAGAGATAGTTACCGTTGCTGAACCTTGAGTGACTTGCGTCAATCGATCCGCATTGTCGTAGGTGTAATTGACAGACGTCTGGCCAGCGACAGTCATGCTTGTTCGCCGGCCAGCCGCATCGTAGCTGTAACTAATCGTGCCTTGGGGCGTCGTCTTGCTCGTAAGGCGGTCGAGGTTATCGTAAGCAAACGTAATTGTGCCCGATACTGAATGGACGGCTTGCGTCAGTCGATTGCCGCCATCGTAAGTGAGACTCGTAATTGAAAGGTCGGGGTAAGTGATCAATGTCTGACGATTCAGCGGGTCGTATCCATAGGTCGTTACCTGGCTCTTGCGATCGGTTATTTGTGTCAAGTTGCCATTCGGATCGTATTGATAGGTATCATCATGTAGCAACGGATCCCGACGGGTGGTGGCGCGGTCCATATTGTTGTAGATATAGCTCTTGACGCCGTTGCGGGCGTCAGTGACGCTGAGTAGATTGCCATTTGGGTCATAGGCGAAGGCCATCGCAGATTGCAGAGGATCTGTTCCGCGAGTTTGCCGGCTCAGCGCGTCATATTCATAGCGCGTTTCCTGACCCAATGGATTAGCTACAGTAGTTGTCCTGCCTAACGCATCCGCGCGGCGAGTGGCTGTTCGTCCCAAAGGATCTGCTATCGCGACAAGTTCGCCTGAGTCGTAAGTAAGCTGATTTGTATGCTGCAACGCATCTGTCACAGTCAACGGCTGGCCGGCGAGGTTGTAAGTCAGTGTGGTTTGGTGATTCAGTGGATCGCTGACGCTAATCAGATTTCCTTTCCCGTCATACGCCAATGCGGTCATGTGGTTTAGAGGATCCGTCACGCTCGAGATTTGATTAAAAGCTGGCTCATGCGTAAGCGTGGTGGTTACGGCTTCGGGCGTTCCTGACAGTCTCGTCAGGCTTTCCAAATTCGCCATGCCGTCATAGGTCAAACTGGTTAACCGGCTTAACGCATCGGTGATGCTTGAGATCAGGTTCGTTCCTGACTGCCGCTCATAAACGTAAGTCTGTTGTTCCGTTAGCCCCAACGCTCGCGTCTCGGAGAGCGTATAGCCATCGGCATTGAACGTCACCCGGCGTATCTTGCCGCGCGGATCGGTGACGTCGGTTTGAGTGACTTTACCGTTTGCGTCAAGCGTGTAGGCAATTTGGTAGGTGGAGTTGTCTGCTTGTGTCTGCTTGGTTACCCTGCCGGCGCTGTCATACTCATTAGTTAGGTACACGATGTTCCGAGGATCTTTGAGGGTGAGCATCCGGTTTGAAGTGTCGTAGGTGTATTCCGTCACTCCGTTGGCCGGATCAGTTACCTTCCACAAGCGTCCGCCGGCATCGTAAGTATAATTTACGGTTCGCCCGGAATTGTCTTTCGCTTGAGTGATACGGTTACTAGTGTCGTAAGTGAACTGAATCCAGCGACCGTTCGGCGAAGAAATCTGTGTGATGTTGCCGGAAGTGCCGCCCGCTCGTGTAATCGTGATCTGGTTTCCGAAACGATCTCGTATTAGTTGCACCGGTGAATACTCTGGAAAAACATAAACGGTGCCATCCTTGAGTTTCAGTATCCAATTGCCGGAATCCCATGAAATTCGTGACTTGTAAAAAGCGCTCGGCGTGCTCGTATGTTCGTAGACCGCATCCGTAAAACCAGTCCCCGGCGAGACGCGCACGTAGTGAATGCGTCCTCCATCAGCCAGGATCAAGTCTAATTCCTGGTAGTTGTTTACAGACCAGAGGAACATTTCATAAGGATGGGTGGCGCCAATCCCAAACGCCCGGGAAACGTTATCTTCCGGCCGGTAGGTGCGTCGCAGCGTAAGCGGTAGGACGTCAGCCACGGCGAGGTCGGTATTAGTGAGCACAAAGAGACCTGTACTTAGGTCTACAGGATCGCAGCACTGGCTTCCCGGACCATTTCCAGATTTAGGTCCGCTGCCGGCCGGACTGCCCCCGCCGCTGATCATGATGCCCGTGAATTCATAAATGACTACGCCGGCATCGGGAATGATCTGCTTACCATTTGCACTCACTGTGCCTTGTCCGTAGATGTACCAACCTTTGGCTTCGGGATCGTAATTCCAGAAATTGATTCGCGCGCCGGCGCGTTCATTCGTGTAGTTCGGATAAATCAATCGTGCCCGAGGGGGAATGATGCGAGCTCCGCCTGGCTGAATCGAGGCGAATACCGGAACCTTGAATCCCGGTGGCAGCGGGAATGGTGGCCGGTCAGTGGGTACAGGGGTAATGCTAATCTGCGTCACTGCCTGGCCATCCAGGTCGCGAATAACTGTTCCGGCCGGCAGGTGGAGTTCCAGCCCTGGAATCAGCGGGTTCGTAATCACGATTTCCTGATTGTTGGGAGACGGGATGGTAGTGGCGTGGGCCATATCCAACTTTGGCATCCAGATCGTGTAAGGCAAGACATTTGTCTGGTTCGTTGTCACATCCAGACCGACTCTGAAGAGGCCGTAAACTCCTCCTGGTTTGCTCGCAGAACGCCCGTCGACCACCATTACCTGATGGCCTGCCGAAAGCGAGGTGATCAAAAACCTGCCCGTGAGATCTGTGTGAGCGGTGTTGCCGTTGATGGTTAGAGTTACATCGGCCAGTGGCTGACCGCGCAAGGTCAAGACTTGTCCGGAAACAGCCGTTTCGCCAGGGCTTGCTTGCAACGCCGGCTGGTCCTGCCAATTTGATTTCTCAAATTTGGTGCTCCAGTCCCCTCGTAAGTTTTGCGCGTCAGGCGTCCAGCCAGAATCACCCAGGGACTGACTGTTTGGCGGATCCTCGGTCCTTTTGTCTCCAATTGTTGTGAAAGAAATCGCGATGGGGGGCATCGCATTAGTTCCATCGCTGACGTTCTCGACGGATACTGTGTAGGTCGTGCTCGCGCGCAACGATTCAGCCGGTGTGATGAAGATCAGCCTGCCTTTTTCCGCCGTTACGAGCTTCGCCTGGACAGTACCTTCATGGTCGCTGAGTTTGACAGTTTCGGGGTTAATTGACTCAACCCGCAACTCTTTTGAGAAGCGCAATGCGATACGCACATCGATCGGAGCCTCTGTGGTTCCATCTTGAGGCAGGGAAGCAGCAAGGCGCGCAACTTTGTCCTGGTCATGGTCTAGAGATATGCTAGTGAAACTAAAACTTCCGACTTCCACATTAAACAACTCGGAAGTGCGAAGTTCGCGGCCGTTGTCATCAATTCCGCCCTCAATCAGCACGTTGCCGTCGCTCAGAATGGTTGCCTTCTGCAGTCGGCGTGCGGCTGAAAGCTTGCCCTCCCAACTTACAGCCTTTTTCGTTTTCAGATTCCATAGTTCTGCCCCCGCGACGGTACGTCCCTCCTCCAAAAGTCCTCCCACTATCAGCACTCGACCGTCGGTAAGCAGCGTAGCGCTGTGGTACGCGCGCGCGGTCAGCCCTGCCGAATGAAGAGGTTCCGAAGTTCCGGTCTCAGGATCGAAAATCTCAACATCGCTAATGACCTTGCCCTTTCCGCCGACACCACCGAGGACAAGAACTTTGCCATTCGGAAGCATCGTCGCGGAATGCCATGCGCGTGCCTGGTAGAGACCGTGCGACAGCGGAGTGCTCTCGCGCGTTTTCGGATCGCTTATGAAAACAGTGGATTGTGGGCCTGCTGATCCTTCGCCTCCGATCAAGAGAGTGCGCCCATCAGGAAGCAGTGTTGTCGTTTGGCCTTCTAACTGCATCTGGGTCTGAGTGCGCGGTACACGGTTCGGTTTCGCAAGCTTCGAGATGAATACAGGTTTTTCGCTCTTCGGAGGCGTAGTGAGTTTTGAGTAGTTGGGCCCCGCCGCAAAACTGAGAACCGGACTCGTCCCGAGAACGGCGGTCAAGATGAGAGCGAGTCTGTAGCTAATGTGCTTTTTCATGAAGCTTTGGTTTTTCATTACCAATCTCCCCTTCAATCCCTTATGGATTTGTTACGCTGACGCTCATGCTTCCGGTGTTATAGCTGTCGGGATCGATGGTTATCGTGTAGGTGCCTGTGACTGGCAGTGTCTGAGTCGCCAGATTGAAACTGCTGGCGCTTGTGAACGATGAGGTCATCGACGTTCCGTCAGGCTTCAGCAGCGATACCCTGACCAGCCCCATCGTGTTGCTCGTGACATGCACCGTCGCTTGCTGACCGGTTGTGCCGCTAAAGGTCAGACGCGCGTTCTGCCCCGGTACCGTGGTCGTGACGTTCACAGCGGAGCCTCCGATAGTGACCGTCCCCAGGACATCGGCCGGCACATCGTAAAGCGTGAGAGTCATGCTGCCGATGTTGCTATCCACTGGGTCTACCAGAATGGTGTAGACGCCGTTGACAGGCAGTGTCTGGATATCGAAGAAACCGCCGCCGCTGCCGACATAGGTGGGCGACACCAGCGGCGTGCCGTCGGGCTTAAGAATCGACACGCGGGTGCTACAGCAACCGGAGCCCATTGTCACTCCCG
>JBPCLZ010000069.1:0-1608 GCA_051002775.1 Pyrinomonadaceae bacterium
AGAATGATAATGGTCGGTATTACAAGCAGTACCGATGTACCCAGAATCAGTCCGATTTTCGCCCATACTCTTCGCGCCTTAAGTTTTGGGGCGGGTGTCGACTTAAGAGCTAGCAAGCCGAAGATCAAAGCCAACACCGCTTTCTCCATGCCGGCAAGATTAATGAAGCAAGCCAAACTCAAAACTAAAGAGATGGTTGCATAGGAATATTTTTGGCCCAGTACGAGCTGTGCCTGATTGTCACTGTTACTCTCCGCCATTTGTCACTCTCCTTCGAACCTGAGTTCGGTATTGATCTTAAACGGGTTCTCCCTGAGATAGCCGAACGCAACTATCACAAAAAGTACTGGTATGAATTTAAATACGAGACCGAAGTCATGGTCAGGAATCATTTCGGCGATTCGGTAGCCGAGGAGCAAAACCCCGAGTACCATCAACGTGTACCTCGCCGGGGGAATTTTCGTTGCTCGTTCCTTTCTTTCTGGTCAACATCGGCATGCAGCTCAGGCTGGATGTTTTTCGCTCGTCATCTGTGATCGTCCTCTGCCTTCTCGTTACTTTGATCGCGGTTGTGACCAAATTATTAGGTTGCGGAATCGGCGCCTACAACCTGGGTCTGAGGCGCGCGGCCCAAGTGGGGATGGGCATGGTGCCGCGGGGCGAAGTCGGAATTATTGTTGCCCAGATCGGTTTGAGCCTAGCCGTGATAGGAGCAGAACTCTACGGCGTGGTGCTGTTTATGGCCGTGGCTACTACAGTGATTGCACCGCCATTTCTCAAGTTCCTTTACGCTTCCGAGGTTGCGGCACGGAAAGAGATCGGCCCACCTGATGCCGGCGGTATCGTGGCCTCAGAAGATCTTTGCAAGATTGGGTGAGAACGCCGCTTCGCAGTCCATTGAGATTCCGAACCTACGAGTCGTTCGATTTCTTTCCCGCTTTAGTAACGGCCGAAAGTGATTCTGTCATGCAGTAACACTGGGAAAGCGGTAAATACACTAATGACACCGCCAGTGAACATTGTTAGTCCCCAGTTCAAAGCGGATCCATTTACTTTCCTCGCGGATCTGCGCAAATCTCAGCCCGTTTATCGCACTGCGCTTCCTGACAAAACTCCAGTCTGGTTGATCACGCGTTATGAGGATGTGACCGCGCTGCTGAAAGATGAACGCTTCGTCAAGAACCGGCGGACCGCGATGACACCGGAACAGATCAGCAAGATGTCCTGGGTCCCACCGATGTTCCGGCCATTGGAGCGCAACATGCTTGACCTTGATTCGCCCGATCACACACGGCTGAGGGCGTTGGTCCATAAGGCGTTCACTCCTGGCCTCGTCGGACAAATGCGCGAACGAATTCAGGATTTGGCCGACGAACTTCTGGAAACCGTTTCTCGCAAAGGCGAAATGGATCTGATCAAAGACTATGCGTTGCCGCTACCGATGACGATCATCACCGAAATCCTGGGTGTCCCCCACCAGCGATCGCAATAAATTTCATAGATGGTCGCAGGCCGTCGTGTCGCTCACTTCACCCAAAGCTACCTTGCGGGTTATTCCCAGCGTCTGGATGTTTATTCGTTATTTACGCAGCTTTTTCAGGGAGCGCC
>JBPCLZ010000070.1:0-28920 GCA_051002775.1 Pyrinomonadaceae bacterium
AAGAAAAACCACAAACCATAAACGCCCAGAATCGTTCCCAGTGGCAGAACCGGCGCGACCGCAATCGCGGCGAGGATGCCCCACAATCGTGCTCTCATCCTGCGTTTCAACATCTTCCAACTGGCCAGCGCTGTCGGTAGAACGAAGATAAGTCCCAGACCACCGTAAAAGATGATCGTGAGAACTCCACCAAGAATACCTATGCCGGCTTGCTTACTGTCACCAGTTTCGTTGGCAAAAGTGATTCCGAGAGCGACGAACACGCCGGTGGTAACTACGAGCAGCAGCAGGAATGTAAAAAGGAATATGACCGCAAAGGCGGCAAAGCCTATCCCCAAAATCTTGCTGTGGTCGTTACCGGTCATTGTCCCTGGCTAGAGTCTGTGATTAAGAAGAAACGACAACGATGCTGTACGGCTTGAATTGGCAGCCGCCAGTATGACCGATTGACCCGTGGCGAGGCAAAGCTTAGGACCCTCTACTTCATCAATCGAATGCACGTCGGTTAAACTGAAGCAACGCTACAGTCTGGTCGCTAAGAGTCCTAACCCAAAGGCAAGTTGTGCCAATAGACTGAAGCAAAAGTCATTATGAGTTTGGAAACATATTTTCGGGCTTTCTCTTATGCCACCATTGCTGTGGCCACCCTCACGCTCGTGTTAGCCGGCGGCCTTGAACTCCCTCTAGCTTTTCTCTTCTTCCTAATTCTCGCCGTCGCCTGGAATCTGGAAGGCAGGAAATGGCAGCTGTCAGAACGAATGGGATTGATAGCAGTGCTGTTCTCGGTCCCCTTATTTTTTTTCGATTGGAGATATCAGAAAACTCTCGTTGAGGCCTCCGGCAGAGTTGGCGTGGCGGCGCTGGCCCACCTTATCGTCTTCCTCGCAGCCGTGAAGTTGCTCCAGCAAAAAAAGGATCGCGACTGGGTATTTCTCTACCTGATTTCATTTTTCGAAATACTGCTCGCGGCAGGCTTGAGCTTTAGTCCGGTTTTTCTCGTCAGCCTCAGCCTGTACATGCTTTTTGGATTGACTACGATTGTTGCTTTTGAAATTCATAAAGCAAAACGTGGCATGCCTGAAGCCGCTACGCGCCTGCTGGTCCCACCTGATTCGCGCATCTTCAAACACGCGCGTCGCGATAGTAAGCGGAGCGTAGAAGCTCGTCGCCTGCCATTTGTGGCAGTCTTTCTTTTCATTCTCATTTTCATTCTGGCGTTGCCGCTGTTCCTGCTGGCGCCGCGATCAGGCGCCGCAATGTTTGGTCGCTCGGGAAGTGCGCTAACAAACTTTATTGGGTTTTCCGAAAACGTGACGTTGGGCGCGATCGGCAGTCTAAAAAGAGATAACGCCATTGTGATGCGCGTACGTCTGGATGATACGTCAAGCGAGCGCGACATCAGATGGCGAGGCGTGGCCCTTGATGAATTCACTGGACGGGCTTGGAAAAAATCGCCAGAGGCGCGCCGTCCGGTTGATTTACAAAAAGATCGGGGCTTCTACCAAGTTGGTACGACCGAATCACTACATCGGCTGACAACTCAAACCATCTTCCTCGAGGCGATTGAGTCGCCGGTGCTTTTCGCAGCGCCGCGGCCGGTGGCCGTGCAGGGTGATTTTTCTTTGGTGCGGAAGGATGGCGAAGGCTCTGTACAGGCGCCCCGACGCGAGTTTGCACGCGTAGTTTACAAAGCGCTGTCAGACACATCAACTCCGGACGTCGCTGTATTGCGCCGAGATGCCACGCCTTACCCATCAGGTTTTGACCGTTACCTCGAAGAGCCGAGCGCGATTGATCCTCGAATTGAAGCGTTGGCAAATGCGATGGTGGTGAATGCGCATGCGCGCAATCGTTATGACGAGGCCCGGGCCATCGAATCGCAACTGCGCAGCGACTACGGTTATTCACTCGACATGACAGCGAGTGGAGCCGATCCGCTGGCTGATTTTCTTTTCAACGTAAAGGCAGGTCACTGCGAATATTTTTCAACCGCAATGGCTGTCATGTTGCGGACCCGCGGCATTGCCACGCGTGTGGTGAACGGCTTCCTTCCCGGCGAATACAACGAGGCGGCGGGCGCTTACACGGTCAGACAAAGCGACGCGCATTCGTGGGTCGAGGTCTACTTTCCGGAAACCAATTCCTGGGTGACGTTTGACCCGACCCCGGCGGCTGGCCGCAGTGAACCGGTTAGAAGCGGAATTGCGGGGCAACTGGAGAAGTATGCTGAAGCCCTGGAATTGATGTGGTTTCAATATGTAGTCGGTTATGACAAGCAGGAACAGCGATCGTTGGCAACGTCTCTGCGAAATCACATGTTTGATTATCAGCGCTTACTGGTCCAGGTTGTTTCCGCCGTGCGCAGAGGGATTAGCTCGCATGGGTTGACGATGCTGGTAATTCTAATTCCCGGACTGATGCTGTTTGCTTTGTCACGCGCAATGCGACGGGTACGGCGTTTCGGCTGGCGCCGGGGATTGAGCTTTTCTCGACCTATGACTAAGAACGATAGCTCGACGGTTGACTTTTACGAGAGGTTGAGGGCGGTACTAGCTCAACGGGGAATTGAACGGAATCCGGATTTAACGCCACTAGAATTCGCGGTCGGTTTGGGACTACAACCAGCTTTAACTATTACTCGTGCATACAATCGAGTGCGGTTTGGCGGCCAACAACTTTCGGCGGCCGAGCTACACTTAATTGAGCAAACGCTCGGCCAACTCGGAGAAGTTACAAAGAATGATGCATGATTTTGTTTAGCGGCAATCTAGGTGAGCTTGATTGCCAGTAGGAAAGCGGGTAGGATCGAATCCCTCAAGAAAGAAACTCAATCTGAAGAAGGGACCTTACCATGAAGAGAACTATTTCCGTTGTGACGCTAGCTATTGTCGCCATCGGGCTTACTAGCTTCATCTCACTACCCATTTCTCGATCTGCGCAAACCGATCAATTACCAAAGTCGCGGTTGGGTATTATTGGCCAGATCGGTTTGGTAATAAGGCGAGTAGATCCTAGTTCGTCTGTTGAACTAGCAGGATTAAAAGTCGGTGATGTGGTAATCGGTACAAGTCTAGGCGGTGACATCACCAGTATCGCCCAATTCCAAAAGGAAATCACCGCGCTCGAACCTGGAACAAAAGTCCAGATTACGTATTTGCGTTTTAATGCCACGACCGCTACCTTTGATGAGCTGAAGACGACTGTGACTACGATCCCGTTTCCATCTCAAGCGCGTGGACTCGCAACGGGGAAACTGTCAAATGCCTTTGCGCAGGCGGGTTGTACTTGGTGTTGTCAATACTGTGAAGGGTTTGAGCCTTATAACCAGAGTTGCGCTGTCGGAACCCGATTTACAGGCAGGATTGATTGCTCAATCATCAACGGTCGCTGCCGATTCTACTACTGTGTGTAGGAGAAAAGTCGTTCAAGTCCCATTACTACTGACATAGGTTTCAATCAACCGGTGCGGAGCCAATGCGCCGGTTGCTTTGTCTCCAGCCAATTACTTCACAGGTGGGTCGCTTCCCCCAGCCTGTGAGGACAACATCCTCGTCCCTAAGCGGTCAATTAATGGCAATAAATAGAGTTGGATTTATCAGTCTCGGTTGTCCCAAGAACCTGGTCGACAGTGAGGTGATGATGGGACAACTCAAGGCGAATGGGTACGAGCTAACCGCTGATTCCAGTGAGGCTGACACTGTTGTCGTAAACACCTGCGGCTTCATCGATTCGGCAAAGAAAGAATCGATCGAAGCGATCCTCGAAGCAGCGCAACTTAAAACCAAGGGCCAGGCGACGCGGCTCGTGGTCGCCGGTTGTTTAGTGGAGCGATATCGCGATGACCTGAAGGCTTCGATGCCTGAGGTTGATGCTTTTATCGGCACCAGCCAAATCAACGACATACTCGCGGTTTGTGATCCGCAAACCAACACGCGTTCACTTCCGGTAATTCCGCTCGGCAACCAAAGCTCGACATATCTCTACGACGAATCCACGCCGCGCGTCCTTGCTACGCCCAGCCACTACGCGTTCGTCAAGATTGCTGAGGGCTGCGATCGGCCATGCGCGTTCTGCTTCATTCCTCAGATGCGCGGCCATTTTCGCAGCCGGCGGTTTGGCTCGATCGTGGCGGAAGCACAGCAGCTTGCCGAAGAAGGAGTAAAGGAACTGATTCTGGTCGCGCAGGATTCTTCACGATACGGCGAGGACTTGGGCAAGCAAGACGCGTTGGCGCATCTGCTGCGCGAACTGTCACATACCGACGGCATCGAGTGGGTGCGCGTGATGTATACCTACCCGACGCACATCAGCGACGGATTTCTCGACGTGCTGGCCGAAGAGCCAAAAGCGGTGAAGTATCTCGACATGCCATTGCAGCACGCGTCGCAGAATGTTTTGAAACTAATGAAGCGCGGCGGCAATCGCACTTCGCTTGAGAAACTTATCCAGCGTGTGCGCGACCGTGTGCCTGGAATTGCGGTGCGCACCACTTTCATTACCGGATTTCCCGGCGAGACCGAAGAAGACTTTGCAGAGCTGCAGGCTTTTGTAAAGAACATTGAATTCGATCGCGTGGGCGTGTTCACTTATTCCGACGAAGAGGGGACGCCCGCCTACGATTTGCCGAACAAAGTCGATCCGAAGATTGCGAAGCAGCGGCGCGCGCGTTTGATGACGGAACAAGCGAAGTTTGCCAAACGAAAACACAAGGCGTTGGTAGGTCAGCAAGTCAGAGTGTTGTTTGAAGGCGAGTCCAACGAAAGTGATCTTCTGTGGCAGGGAAGAATGGAAACGCAGGCGCCAGATATCGATGGTTGCGTGCTGATCAACGACGCTCCGGAGGGTTTTATCCCAACTCCCGGTGAATTAGTAAATGTGTTGATTACCGAAGCACAAGAATATGACCTCGTCGGAAGGATTGTTGCGTAGCACAATCTAATGTTTTGAGGCTTTGCCTCGCTCCGTGCGGTAAGGCTCTACCTTACCGTGTGAAACGTTAATCCCTTTTCGCCGAGGCTGAGCCTCGGCGAAGAACTTTGGGAGTTTGACGGAAAGGCTGAGCCTTTCCGCACGGAAGCCGGCAAAGCCGCGCTATTCGCTCCATCAAATGGCCATTAAGGAATCCAGCGACGAATTGAACCCGGCGGTCGCAATTACCGAAGCGCCGATATCACGTACGCGCGACGCGCGCTCGGCTAAGGACTATCTCGCGCTTGCGATTGCGACTTGCGGGGTGGGCTACCTCCCACTTGCGCCCGGGACGTGGGGCTCGCTCATGGCGGTTGGCTTTTATCTCTCACTTCGCCTGGCAGTCTATGGTCGTTTCTCCAATAGCCTCGAGACGGCCGAGGCTTTTTTCAGCTACGCCTTCCTGGCGGCCGAGCTGTTGGCGATAACGGCATCGTCCCTGCTGGGTGTTTGGGCGGCATCACGCACTGAACGCTTACTTAGTATTAAGGACCCTGGAAAAGTCGTCGTTGATGAAGTGGCCGGCCAACTAATTGCTCTGCTCCCAGTGCCGATGGTAGTTGATGGTTTCTGGTGGGTCTGGATAGTGCTGGCCTTTATTCTTTTCAGGTTTTTCGACATCGTTAAGCCATATCCGGCGCGTAGATTCGAATCTCTCCACGGAGGCTTGGGAATAATGGCCGACGACATGGTCGCCGGTGTTTATGCGGCAATAGTCGTCGCGGTAGCGATAATAATTCGTTGGTCTATATAGGGGATGACTGATGCAGGATTCAAATGGACCAGAAAACAAAAAGGAACAGGACTTAGCAGAATCAAACTCAGAAGCGACCAGCAAGGAACTATTGAGCGATGTTGAGGGTGCTGAGAAAGATACCGGTTCAAGCAGTTCTGAACCTGAACCCGGTCCGTCGCCAGACGGTGCATTCGACGAGAGCGACGAGCGCAAAGACTCTGGCCCGATGTGAAAGCAAGGATGAAGGCGAAAGGCGGCGGAAGGACGAAGGATGAACGCGTTCACTCAAGAAGTTTAGAGTCTAAGCTTTAGCTTGCTGAGTTTCCCAGACGCAAACTGAAGTTTGTACTCTAACTACTTGAGTCACTCCGCCGGCATCAGCGAAATCTGCCAGGCGATGAACGCAATAAAGACGAGCATCACGCCCAGGATTACCAGCACCACCCGCTCCATTCCCATAAAGGTTTTCTCGTTTCCACCCTCCATGATGTCAACGGGAATATGCAGCCCTTCGTTATCCACAACGATTGCCGCAAAATGAGGGTCGACTTTCACCTCGTCTAATGGTGCGGTAACTCCAAGTTGTTTGGCCGCGCTGCTTTTATCCACCTCTTCAAGCGGAGCAAGCTGTGCAGCCAGTTGGGCGGTATCGCCTTTCTTTCTCTTTCCACGCGAACGCATGTGGAGGTTCATATCCACTTCACCTTCTTCAAGTAGACATACAAGGCCAGTCCCACGACTACCATCGACAGCAGCGCGTAAACATAGCCAAAACGCCACCTCAACTCCGGCATGAAAACAAAATTCATTCCGTAGATGCCGGCGACCAGGGTTACGGACATCAGTATCGTTGAAATTGATGTTAACCGTTTCATGATCTTATTCATGCGGTTGCCGGAAACCGAAAGATAAGCGTCCATGGTAGAGCTAAGCATGTCGCGCAACGAGTCTATTGTGTCGGCAACACGAATCAGGTGGTCGAACACATCCTGAAAATAAACATGCGTTTCTCTGGGAAAGATTGGCTGTTCGCGGCGGAGCATCGTATTAAAAACGTCGCGCAGTGGAGTGATAGAGCGCCGCAGGTACAGAAGTTTCTTCTTGATGGAAAAAATATCTTCAATAACTTCAGCGCGCCATTCACCGAAGATTGAATCCTCGAGATCGTCCATGCGTTCACTGATGATGTCGAGCAGCGGTAAATAGTCATCCACAATTGCGTCGATCAGAAGATAAGCAAGGAGTCCGGAACCCTGCTCAGCGCGATCAGTCCACTCGTGCCAGAGCCGCGCAGCAGTCGCAATCGCGCGAATCGGCCGGCTGTGCACCGTAACCAGGTAGTTCTTGCCCAGAAAAATATTGAGCTCGCGCAACTCCAGCCGATCGTTGGGACCGGCGAGCTCGGCTTCATAAAGCACGATAAAGTAGTAACCCGTATACTCTTCGACTTTTGGACGTTGATGCGCGTTTTGGCAATCTTCAATGGAGAGGTGATGAAAGCCAAACTCTTCGGCCAGTTCCTCAAAATCCCGGCTGGTCGGATCGTTTACATCCGCCCAAATAATGTTGCCTGGGACCTCGCGCAGCTCGCTGATGTCGGCTGCGATACAGTTCTCCGTGAACTCCTTAGTGTTGGTATTGAGGCAAACGGTTGTAATCATTACTGCTCCCGATGCTGAGCGCTCGCGGCCATGCCTTTCAGTGGGCGTCAACTCTTTGGAGTGCGGGGGCCTGGCGCCGCTTTGGCCAATGCTCTCTTGGCGCCGCTTGGTTTAAGAGCATTAACTCAAGGCCGTGACAGGGTTGTCGCTGACCAAAGCGGCGCCAGGCCCCCGCACTCCAAAGAGTCAAACTGGCCCCAGAGTTTATCATTACTCATCAACGAGGCACGCCGAAATAAAAACCGCTATAATCCGCCGAACCGATGGGAAGTATGAAAATCTTTGTAGCTGATGAAGTCAGCGATAGCGGACTTCAGCCGTTGCGCGACACGCATTTCATTGTCGAAAAGCGCGTGCGTCTCGGTCCGGCCGAGTTGCGCGATGCAATCGCCGACTGTGCTGGACTGGTAGTTCGCAGCGAAACCAAAGTCACGAGCGAGTTAATGGACGCCGCGAAGCGGTTGCGGGTGATCGGCCGAGCTGGCGTAGGCGTCGACAACATAGATGTGCCGGCGGCAACCGCGCGCGGCATCGTGGTGATGAACGCGCCTGACGGCAACACCATCACAACCGCCGAACACACCGTCGCACTCTTGATTGCGCTCGCCCGCCGCGTGCCGCAAGCGAATGCCAGTCTGAAATCCGGCAAATGGGACCGCAAATCCTTCATCGGCGTGGAACTCCAGGGCAAGACATTGGGCGTGGTCGGTATGGGCCGTATTGGCAGGACCGTGGCGGCGAGGGCCCGCGCTTTCGGGATGCGCATCGTTGCGTTCGACCCGTTTATTGCCGCTGAGCAGGCTCGTGACCTGGAAATTGAATTGGCCCCTTTGGATCAGGTGTTTGCCGAATCCGATTTCATAACTGTGCACACCCCGCTTACCGCCGAAACCCGCGGCATCATCGGCAAAGATGGGTTCGCCAAAATGAAGAAAGGCGTACGCGTGATCAATTGCGCGCGCGGCGGTCTGATTGACGAAGGCGCCCTCTATGACGCCATCAAATCCGGCGTGGTGGCCGGCGCGGCGTTGGACGTTTTCGCCGAGGAGCCGCCACGCGGAGATCACCCGCTCCTTTCGCTTGATGAAGTAATAGTGACTCCGCATCTCGGAGCCTCGACGACTGAAGCTCAAGAAGGAGTCGCGTTCACGGTTGCTGAACAGATGCGCGACTATCTTCTGACCGGCGCTTTGCGCGGCGCCGTAAATGTTCCCGCGCTTGGCACAAAAGAATTAGGTGTGCTGCGACCTTATATAGAACTAGCGGAGAAGCTGGGTCGTTTTCATGCGCAACTCGTAGACAGCGCACTGCGCGAAGTGCGCATTGAGTTCGCAGGTGAAATCGCCGACGCTGATGGCGCGCCGGTAACGCGATCGTTTCTCGCCGGCTTGCTGCGCGACGTCAGTGCGCGCGTCAACGCGGTCAACGCGTTTCTGATTGCCGAAGAACGTGGCATCAAAGTCACTACCAGCTATCTTCATTCGGGTTCGGAGATCGCACCGGCAATACGCACGCGCGTGGTTATTGATAGCGGCGAACAGTCGCTGGCGGGAACGATTTTTGGTTTTGGCGAACAAGCGCGCGAAGGCCGCATCACCGAAATCGACGGCTTCCACATCGAGGCAATTCCCCGTGGACATATGTTAGTGATGCGCAACCGCGATGTCCCGGGAGTGATTGGCCGCGTGGGCACGATATTGGGCGAACACGGTGTAAACATTAGCCGCTTTCATCTCGGCAGGCGCCAGCGGGGCGGGGAAGCCATGGCAGTGATCGAAGTTGACTCTACAGTCGAACTTGGGGCGCTGGCCGCGCTCCGTGGTCTTCAGGAAGTTCTGATTGTTTGTGAAATCGAATTGTTGTAGCAAAAGCGAAGAACACTTTTTATATGAGGTTGAAACATGAGCCTGATGTATGTGCGGAGTGAGAATCCTTACACAGTTTCGGTCTAGATAAACCATTCCGCAAAAGGGTGGTGCACTTAGGAGGGTTGAATGAGTGCGTCTTTAGCCAGCTTACATGATCTACCGAATCCACCTTTTGCCGACGCCGTTCCGCAAACGCAGGAGCCGGGGCGCAGACGAATAGATTCTATCGATCTGCTACGCGGCATCGTGATGGTTATCATGATGCTGGATCACACACGCGACTTTGTGCATTACGCCGTCTTGCAGGGATTCGATCCGACCGATCTTACGAACACGAGCGTTAAGCTTTTCTTTACGCGTTGGATTACACACTTCTGTGCGCCCGTGTTTGTGTTTCTTGCCGGCACCGGGGCCTACCTGCAAATTGCGCGCGGCAAAAGTAAGAGTAGCTTGTCGCGCTTTCTCGTTACGCGGGGATTGTGGCTGATCGTTTTAGAGTTTACCGCGGTTCGCATGGCGGTCACTTTCAACACTGATTACAGCTTTCTGGGAGGGATACAGGTTATTTGGGTCCTTGGCGTTTCCATGATCGTTCTCGCGGGGTTGATTCATTTGCCGTTGCGAGTCGTGGGCGCGTTTGGCGTGCTGATGATCGCCCTGCACAACTTGCTGGATGGTTACCGTGTTCAGAGTTGGCGGGGACCGGAAAGCCCAGTGCCGGGATTTTGGGCTAAGTTCTACATTCTTCTTCACCAGGCGTTCGAAGCTTTTCCCGTGTTGTGGTTTTTCCCAAGCCCGGTTGTGTTTGTGCTCTATCCCTTGGTTCCGTGGATTGGCGTGATGGCGGCCGGATATGCATTTGGTGTTGTTTACCAGATTGATGCGCAACGTCGTCGTCGCATTCTGATAGTTCTCGGCGGAGTGGCAACTGCTCTCTTTCTCCTGCTGCGCGCCCTAAACCGTTACGGCGATCCCTCGCATTGGTCTCAACAGGCTGATTGGAAGTTTAGCGTCCTCTCATTTTTGAATGTGACGAAGTATCCGCCGTCGCTGCTTTTCCTGCTGATGACGTTAGGACCGGCGCTGTTGGCGCTTGCCTGGTTCGAATCCAGCGCTGATAAGCCACAAACGCAGCCTGCTTCATTTTCAGGCCGGATCAAAAATTTCTTCATCACGTTTGGCCGCGTACCGCTGTTCTTCTACCTGTTGCAGTGGCCCACTGCGCACTTTATGTCAGCACTCCTTCACCTGATCGCCGGGAAGCCGGTAAGCTGGATGTTCGGCACGTCGATCAATTTTAGCGGTCCGCCCCCGGGCGTCGGTTTTAACCTGGCTGTTGTCTATGCAAGTTGGATTGCGGGTGTGTTACTGCTCTATCGGTTGTGCAAATGGTTCGCGGGCGTCAAAGCCAGACGGCGCGATTGGTGGTTGTCGTATCTATAAAAGGATTTATGCATGTTAGCAGAGCTTTTTCCGCTTCAAGCTGTTGAGGTTTGAGGGGCTAAGCCCGAACCAGGGGCACAGCCCAAAACTGGAGGAATCGCTACGGCGGGGCAGAGCCACCGCCGCACATCCGGCGGCACAGCCGAAACCGCGCGAGTTATGACTTTTTTAGGCACGGGCGAAATCATCAAATAATGTATGAGTATTGTTCCAACTCGCATTTTCGTACTGGCTACGGTGCTTGTATCACTTGCCACCCTTGACCTCGGGCATAGCCAGGGCCATATGAGTCGCGGAGGGCGGGGGGCTGCGTCAGATTTGTCAGCGGCGGTCCGCCAAAACGTACTGCTCCGCAATGAGCTGGAGTGGAAGTTTGGTGGCAAGACGCAACACGGCTGGTACCTGTATACGTCGCTTATCAATCGCTTGCTAAACACAACGAACGATGTCAATTCGAGTGGTTTCGCAAAGTCGCTCGCGGTGTGGCAGAAACAAATGGGCTTGCCGTCCACTGGTGTGCTCAACGACCAGTCGCTTTACAGTATGATCAGCGTCTGGCAGGGCGCGCGTTTCAAAAGCCGGGAAATGGCCCGACCTGATCAACTGCTCACCGCTCCCAGTTCAGATTTTTATGATCCGACACGTGAGGCGGAACTGCGGCAAGTGGAACGCGAAACCCATGCTGCCTACAAGCGCATGGTGGCAGCGGCCGTAGCTGATCGTTCACTCAGACTCGCTCACACGGCACAAAACGAACTAGCGCCCAGCGAAAAATTCCTGAAGATTGTTTCCGCCTTTCGCTCGCGCGAGTACCAGGACAAACTGCGACGCGAATCGCCGAACGCTGGGACTGCCGGGCTTGCTGTCAATAGTCCACACTTCACCGGCCGCGCCCTTGATCTTTACGTGGGTGGCGACCCGGTCGATACCAGGGATTCAAATCGCAAAGTTCAAGTCGAGACACGCGTTTACAAGTGGTTGGTGCGCAATGCCGAGCGGTTTGGTTTCCGTCCTTACTTTTACGAACCATGGCACTGGGAATACGTGAAGTAAGTTTAGAAGTTTTTGTAAAACAAACTGTTAGTTTGCCGGGCTGTTGAATGCCATCCAACCATCGCAAACTAACAGTTTGCTTTACAAAACTAGCCAAGCCCAAATGAAGGTTCCCCGATCCAGCGGCATTCTGCTTCATCCCACTTCGTTGCCTGGTCCATTCGGCATTGGCGACCTTGGACCAGAGGCCTATGCCTTCGCAGATTTTCTTGCAGCATCGGGACAAAGTCTGTGGCAGGTCTTGCCTCTTGGGCCCACGGCTTTCGGCGACTCACCTTATGCCTGCTATTCGGCGTTTGCGGGCAACACGCTGCTGATCAGTCCGGATCAACTAATTGCTGATGGTTTGCTGGGTGGAGCGGATCTTAACGACGCACTGGAGTTTGCGACTGAAAGATCCGATTTCGCAGCGGCCCGCAAGTTCAAAGACTCAATCCTGCGCCAGGCATTTGCTACATTCAAAAGAACGTCCGATTCCAAACTTCAGCTTGCTTTTGCAGATTTTTGCGAGCGTAGCGTTTATTGGTTAGACGATTACTCTTTGTTTCGCGCACTGAAGGACGCGCACCTTGGCGCTGCCTGGAATGAATGGGAGCCTGCCCTTGTGCGTCGCGAGCCGGCGGCGCTGGCTACTGCAAAGCGAGATCTCAGCAAACAAATCGAGGCGCAAAGGTTTTACCAGTTTCTTTTCTACCGCCAGTGGTTTGCACTCAAGGCCGACTGCAACCAGCGCGGGATAAGACTAGTTGGCGACATCCCGATTTTTGTTGCCCATGACTCCGCCGACGTTTGGACCAGTCCGGATCAGTTTAAGTTGAACGAAGATAGCACTTCGCTGGTAGTGGCCGGCGTGCCGCCTGACTACTTCAGCGCCACCGGTCAGTTGTGGGGAAATCCTATTTATGACTGGGACCACATGCGCAAAGATGGCTTCCAGTGGTGGATCCAGCGGGTGCGCTGGTCACTGGAGATGGTAGATATCGCCCGCATCGATCACTTTCGTGGGTTTGCGGCCGCGTGGGAAATACCCGCTGGAGATAAAACCGCGGAACGCGGCCGTTGGGTTCAAACACCGGGAAGGGAATTGTTCAAGAGCCTAACAGACGCGCTTGGCGAGTTGCCCATCATCGCCGAAGACCTGGGCGTCATTACTCCCGATGTTGAGGCCCTGCGTGATGATTTTGGTTTCCCGGGAATGCGCGTGCTCCAGTTTGCGTTTAGCAACGATGCGACAAATGTCGATCTGCCGCACAACTACCACCAGAACCTTGTTGCCTACACCGGGACCCATGACAACAATACTGCGCTTGGTTGGTTCAATAGCACTGGTGAAGAATCTGCTCGCGATGCGCGGCAGATTGAGCGCGAGCGAGATTTTTGTCTGCGGTATCTGAAGAGTTCAGGTGAGGAAATAAACTGGGATTTCATTCGAGCTGTTTTGGCATCGGTTGCCAACACCGCAATCATTCCTTTGCAAGATGTGCTTGGCCTCGGTGCCGAAGCGCGCATGAATCTTCCTAATACCACCGAAGGAAATTGGTCGTGGCGAGTTAAGGATCAATCCCTGACGAGCGAGCTCGCTGAGTATTTTAGGGAATTGACAGAGTTATATGGTCGCGTTTTGAGAGTTGAACAGAATTGGAGTGGTATTTTCCGTTCTTTTGCGAAATTCCGTTGACCCCTCAGGCTAGTGAGTCTTTCGCCGGGTCGCAAAGTAGTTCTGAGTTTGAATTTGACCAGTCCTACCTTCTGCATGGCCCGAGGAATCTCCCGGTTCTGCATGAACCAATTCCAGACCTTCCCGGTCAGCGAATTTTCAGCGCTTAGCAGAATTATTCCCGCGTTGATGCCAATCACGTCGCTATCGAACCAACCAGTGTTTGGATTAAAAGCGTCGATGAATCCGTATTTCCCGTAAACCTTGTCGCCATACTTCTCGTGCATGGAGCGCAGGGCAGCAATGGAAAGTTCCGGCGTAAACATGAGTGAGCCACCGGCCGCGGAGGGAACGATGGTACCGTCGATTTCGGGATCGCGCGGCGGACCACCCCAGGCAAGATAACCTTTCGCACTATCAGACGCTGTGATACCCCACATGGCTGATCCAAACGCCGGAAAATCATGCGACAGATTCCTGCAAAAAGCGCGATGCGCGAGCGTAGCTTCTATGGAGTTTTCAAAATAATCGATTTGATCCCCTCGGCTTTCGCGCCTATTGCGATAGTCGATCCAGGCGTGCGCGTATTGATGCATAAAGAGTGGCACGCCGATGGTTGTGAAATACGCGTGACCTTCATAGCGATAACGATCGCGCCATAAAGCGTACCAGGACGCCGGCGAAATTGGATGCGACGGTGATCCGATTCCTAACAGATAGAGAATAGTGTCTTCGCTGAAAGTGTCCCAACGAGGCTTTAGAAAACCAGTTTCCGGTTTCCAGCCATGCGACAGAAGCAGCGGGTGGCCGTTCAGCATCCAGCGAAAATCGACTCGTTCATAGATCTTTGTTGCCAGTTTTCGTATTTCCGTATCATCCCGGAAGTACTGGCGCGCGGTCAGCACCCCCGCCAGCAGCAAGGCGGTATCGATAGACGAGACTTCGCTCTTCCACCGGCGTTCCCCGGTTTTCGCATCAAGCCAATGATAGAACCAACCGTGTTTCTCGAAAGCGCGGTCCGCAAAAAATCGTAATGTATTAAGTGTGCGTTCACGCGCCTGAGTTTGAGTGATCCAACCCTGTTCTGCACCGATGCAAAGCGCCGTCAGGCCAAAGCCGGTCGCCGCAATGCTCGCAACGTTGCGATGATTCTCGTCCAGAGACGACCCGTCCATGCGGGCGCGGTCGGGCACCAAGCCTGTTTGCGGATCTGCTTGCTCCCAGAAAAAATTGAAGGAACGGTGCTGGAGTTCTTCAAGGAATTGCTCATCTTGGCGTGAGAATCCTTCGACAGTTTGGTGGCGCTGAAGAACGACTATCGGCGACAGTGGAGGCTGTGTGATTACCGAAGTGAAGGAGCACAGCAGGAACAGCACCGCGAGAATCGGGCGCAAACAGGAGAATAACTCACCTCTAACTGAGTTCATTTTCTATGATACCTAATGGAGAGACACACAAACACAACTCAAGTTAGCAAGGCTGACAGGTTGGGAAGGGGGGTTTACCCCCGCTGTGTTGGTGCCCTCAACCTGAGCGGGGGCAAGCCCACCTTCTCGACCATGAGACTTTCTTTCTTGAATCTGCTCTGGGTCTCTGTGCCTATGCGGCCCACTTCTTTATCAGCGCCGCTCAACTTCAAATGTTGCCTCTATCAGATCTTCAGAGTTTGCTCCGACCATAACTTTGAACTTTCCCGGCTCGACCGTAAAGCGCATCTCGCGATTCCAGAACCCGAGATGTTCCGCTGTAAGCGCGAACTCCAATCGCTTTTTCTCAGCCGGCTGAAGCGTAACGCGCTGAAAGCCTTTCAGTTCTTTTACGGGCCGAGTCACGCTTGCAGCCACGTCGCGAATGTAGAGTTGGACCACTTCATCGCCTGAGCGTTTGCCAACGTTCTCGACGTTTACACTAACGGTCAATCTCCCGTCTGGGGGAATTCGCGGCGCGCTGAGCTGGAGGCCTGTGATCTTAAACTTGGTATAACTTAGCCCGTAGCCGAAAGGGAACAGCGGCGTCCAGGGGACATCGAGATACTTCGAGGTGTACCGGTTGTTCGCTTCAGGAGGCCGGCCGGTGTTCATGTAATTGTAGTAGATAGGCACTTGGCCCACGGCGCGCGGAAAAGTGACAGGAAGTTTGCCACTCGGATTTACATCTCCAAACAGGACATCGGCGATTGCATTGCCTGCTTCCGTGCCGCCCATCCACGCCTCGAGAACTGCCGGTGTATTCTCAACTATCCATCCTACCGTCAACGGACGGCCATTGATTAATACGACAATCGTAGGTTTGCCGGTCGCATAGACCGCCTTTACCAGATCCATCTGGCGGCCGGTAAGATCCAGTGAGCTTTTCGAAGCGGCTTCACCAACCATCTCCGCCGATTCACCAACGAATACAATGGCGACGTCACTTTCACGCGCCAGCGCGACTGCCGCGGTAATGCCTTCGGTTGAATCGCCTTGCGTTTCGCAGCCTTTCGCATGCCCGACTTTCGTTGCGGGAGACACCTTCGCCTTTATTCCCATGAGTGGAGTCACGGTGTCTTCTGGTTTGCCATCGCCGCTCCACCAGCCAAGCTGCGCGCGACGGTCATCCGCCAACGGCCCGATCACGGCAATTGAATGAAGCGTCTTACTCAGCGGCAAGGCTTCGCGCTCATTCTTCAATAGCACCATCGAACGACCCGCGATGGTCCTTGCCGCGGCACGATTCTCGGAAGTGAGAAGCGAACTACTTACACGCGCGTCGTCGGTGTAGGGATGTTCAAATAGTCCCAGCCTGAATTTTATGCGTAAGATACGACGCACGGCTTCATCGATTTTCGCCTGGGATATTTTTCCTTCTCTCAGCAGTTGCGAGCCATGCTGATTAAAGAGCCGACTGACCATTTCCATATCCACGCCCGCGTTTAGCGCCTGACGGGCCGCGTCCGGTTCGTCGGCCGCCAGGCCATGATTGATTAACTCTTTTACTGAGGTGTAGTCGCTTACAACAAAGCCATCAAACTTCCATTCGTCTCGCAAAACTTTTGTGAGCGTAAAGTGATTGGCTGACGTCGGCACGCCATTGAGATCGTTGAAGCCACTCATCACAGTACCTACGCCCGCATCAATAGCCGCTTTGAATGGCGGAAAGTAAATTTCGCGCAGCGTGTTTTCCGACATGTCGGTCGTGTTGTAATCTCGCCCGCCTTCGGTTGCACCATATGCAACCCAGTGTTTAGCACACGCGAGTATCTTTTTCGGCGCGCTGTAATCAGTTCCCTGAAATCCACGCACGCGCGCGCGCGCGAAGGCTGCACCAAGGAATGGATCTTCGCCGGCACCTTCCGTAATTCGTCCCCAGCGCGGATCACGCGCGATGTCGAGCATGGGCGCGAATGTCCAGCGTACGCCGGAATCACGCGCTTCCTGTGCTGCGATACTGGCCGAACGTTCGGCTGACGCCGGGTCCCAACTGCTGGCTTCAGCCAATGGAATGGGAAAGATGGTGCGGTAACCGTGAATTACATCGAAGCCGAACAGGACCGGAATCTTCAGGCGAGATTCATCCATGGCCACGTGCTGAAGTTGATTGGTATTTTTCGCGCCGCGAACGTTCAAAGTTGAACCAAGCAGACCCTTGCGAATCAGATCCGGGTGCTCGGGGCGAAAGGCTCCGTTGCCTTCGCCGTCGAGCTGTTGTAGCTGGCCGAGTTTCTCCGCTAGCGTCATGCGGGCAAGGAGCGCATCAATCCTCTGCTCAATCTTGTCCTGCTTATTCTGCCAAGGATTCGCTAGTGCGGCCGATAAGATTGAAGTAAGGACTACCAGGATTCCTACCAGGCAGCTTAACTTCGCGGACTTCATTAGGGTTCTCCTCTGGCGTTGAAAAGCAAAATAGAAGGATAAGGAAGCACTGTCCCCCGTTGAAAGTTTTTCTGTGCGGCCCTCTTTAGATAGGGCGCTTGCGCCCGCCGCGCGAGGCGGACAAGTCCGCTTTCTAGGCGGTGCGCGACTGTTGATCAAACGCAAATGGATGGGCCACCCGGTTGCCCATCCATTGCTCGTCTCTTCGCACCGGGCTAGAAGCTGAACCGAAATTGAAACTCGGTGACGCGTCCGGCAAGCGCGCTCAGAGCCCGCCCGAAGTCTCCTCTGTTAGTGAAATCGGTATTGCTCCGCCCGCCAGTTTGGAAGGGGGGAAGGTTGAGAATATTGAAGACGTTGAAGAAGTTCACCCTGACTTCCAGGTTCGCCGCTTCACCAAGATGAAGAAAACTCGGCAGCCCTGTCTGTTTGACGATGCTGAGATCGACTGAGCGATAGCTTGGCCCGCGGAACGAATTGCGTCCGACACCTGCTGGCCCTCGCAACAATGTGGTCACACAGTGTATTGGGAAATCGCTGCAATCTTCGATGACGCCGAAAGCCACCCGCCCGCCATTGGGAAACAGCCCGTTGATGAAGTCCTGATTAGAAGGATTCGCAATCGCGCCGCCAAAATATTGGGTCGGGAAGTCGTTCCCTTTGCCGTCACCGTTCGCATCGTTGGCTGCGTCCTGGGGACGATCAAAGAAGCAGCAGCCTTGCTGCGGCGTCCAGGGGAAGCCGGAATGGAGATCAAGAATGCCGTTGATCTGGAACCCGCCAAACGCCTTGCCCACAAAATCTGTGCGATGACGGAAGAGCGGGATGTCCCACAGCCCCGACAGAATAAAGTTGTGACGAACATCGAAATCCGATGGCCCGCGATTGAGTCGCTGGTCGCTTGGATCCGTTTGCTGTGCTCCCCGTCCGAATGAGCTGGTATCAATACTCTTGCTCCAGCGGTAAATGCCCTCCATTTGAAAGCCGCTCGAGTACCGGCGCGTTGCACGCAGGATCATTGCGTTGTAGCTCGAATTCACATCGGGAAGCGGAAAGAAGATGCGGTCAAAGTTTGGATTGCCAGTCAGGCGGGGCGTGATTCTGGTCCCATTCGCCAGCGCTTCCTGCACCTCGTCCTTTTGATTGACGCAACCGGCGCAGTTGAACGAATCGCCAGGGTAGTAACGATTAAGATCAACAGTGCGAATGAGCTTACGGCCCATACTCCCTTGATACCCAACCGAGGTGATGATGTTGTGGGGAAGCTGGTACTGAAAATCCAGCGAGTAGCTGTATATGTAAGCGTTGGGTAAATTCCTCGGCGCTCCATTGATCTCGATGGGGATGTCACGCCTGATGAAGCCGCCAGGGAGTGTCACCGGGCCGCCCGGATTGAGTAGTCCACCTGTTATGGGATCGATTCCACCGCGCAGGGCCGGATTGGCGGGATAAACCAATGGTGCGCCGGGCGTGCCGAACGCGTAGAGAATTTGGCCGGTCCCGTCCGGGTCGGTTGGCGTGCCGCAACATAGGCCCACGCCTGCTGCTGAAAATGGCGTATTGAAACGAGCGTTGTTGAAAAGATTCGTGAAATGGCGATCATAAAAGATGCCAAAGCCGCCGCGGATGACCAACTTGTCTTCGCCGACAAGACTCTTCAGCGTTCCGCCATTGAAGCGCGGACTCCAGGCGAAACCAACTCGAGGTGCAAAGTTGTTGAGATCGCTGTCGTAAAGCTTATTGACCCGAACAACACGACCATCAATCACGCCGTTTGGACCAAGTTCATAGTTGGTTAGTCGACCCTGAGTTTCTGTGAGGGGAGACTGGTACTCCCAGCGCATGCCAAGGTTGATCGTGAGATTGGGTCGGACCTTCCAATCATCCTGAACAAAGAGACCGTACGAACTGGTGCGAAAGTAGCGCTGACTGTCAGGCGGTGCACCGGTCAAAGGATTAATATCCTGCGTGTTTTCAAAGAAGGGCGCATCGTTGGCCAGAGAGAGTATGTTGTCGAAAGAAAACTCTGGTCGCGAGCGTATGCGACGATTACTATTGTCCTGTTCGCGGCGTATTTCACCGCCGAACTTGAACGCTTGGTTGCCGCGCACCCAGGTTAGCGTGTCGCGCAGCTCAAACGTATTCTGGGTCAGAATTTTCGGGAGTGCCGAATCAATGCCGTAGTTCAAACCGCCGCCGCCGGGTAAGCCCAGACCCGGCCCACCGGTGAAGTTGAAGCCATTTGTATTAAGCGCCGGGATGACGAGATTTGCTTCACCAAGACTCTTCACCTCGTCATCATGAAAGCGCGTGAAGTTGAAGCGCGCCTCGTTGAGCAGCGTCGGCGAGATCGTTCGTATCCATGTCGCTGTGGCCGCCGAGTTGACGGGCGTAAACAATATGTCCTGGAACGGACGCCCTGACCTGGAGGCGGAAAAATCGCTGAGCTTAGTGAAGTAGGTACTGACTGCGAACTGGTCATCGCCGCGATTGTAGTCAACACGACCATTGTATTGGTTGCCTCGGGTGCTGCTGGGAAACGCCACGCGCGCGAAAGTCACGTCGGGTATTCCGTCGAATGTCTGCGTCGCACCAATCTTCTGACCCTGTGGCCGGTTGATCGATCCAATGTCAAAACTCAAGCCCGCCTGACCGTTGATTGCAGTACCGTTAGGGGGTGAGCTTGGCGTTAATCCAGCTGTGACAATCCGTGGCGCAATGCCCGAAGTGCTAAAGAGTCGCGCCGCCAGGCTATTGGGCCTTACAGTCTGTACGTATTGACGAAACTCGGGTGTCTCGACGAACAGATCCTGATATGTGGTCGTGCTGCGTCGAAGGCCTTCGTATGAGGCGAAGAAGAACAACCTGTTCTTGCCGCTGAAATAGCTGGAACCACCCTCCCCAGGGCGGGGCAAATAGATGGGACCACCGAGGCTACCAGCGAACTTCCTTTCCCAAATGTCTACCTTCTCGGGGCAACGACTGGCGGTGAATGCCTTACCCTGGCAGATCAGATTGGTGGAAGGAATGGTGGTTGGCCCACGATACTTGTTGAATGCGTTCAGTTTCGGCGAGCCGTAATTGAAAACTGCGCTGCCGTGAAAATCGTTCGTCCCGTTCTGCGATACCACCTTAACCTGAGCGCCGGTGTTGCGCCCGTCCTCCGCACTGTAGCTGCTCGTCACTACTGAGACTTCCTTGACTGACTCCTGATTCGGTGTGACCACCGCTGCGCCGCCAAGGCCGAGACTATTGACGCTCACGCCATCAACCATATAGTTGTTGCTTGATACGCGTTGCCCGTTGGCGCTGATCTGCACTTGGTTTTCGGTCTGGAAGACGCCGGTGTTGGAGCCACCCCCGAGTTCCTCGGTGCCCGGAAGAAAAGTCGCCTTATTGCCGGGCCCGCCGCGCGCCGTGTCACCGAGGACGCCGGGTGCGATGCGAATGAGCGAGTAAGGGTCACGGCCGACCTGCGGTAGACGCTGAATCTCCTGCGCCGTGATCGCGCCGCGCACATTGGCGTTCTCAGTCTCCAGTTGCGACGATGCTTCAGCTGTTACCGTAACTGTCGCGGTGACCTCTCCCGTCTCGAGAATAATATCGACGCCCTGAACATTTTCAGCGCCGATCGTAACACTCTCGAGGAGTGACTTCTTATAACCTGACTTCTCAGTGGTGAGCGTGTACTTACCCGGCGCCAGGCCGGAAATTCGGTAGAACCCTTCAGCGTTGGTCGTTGTCTCCTGAGTCTTTCCCGTCTCGGTGTTTGTGAGCGCTATTTTGGCTTCGGGCACCAAGCCGCCCCCGGTATCCGTGACGGTTCCCTGGACGCCGGCTTTGAACTGAGCATTGGCAGTTCCTAAAACAAACAAAAGGAAAAGCCCGCCCATCATGATGCGGACCAAACTCAACGTGGTGCGATTCATTGGAAAGGCCCTCCTGCGGCCATTTGAGTCAACAGTTATCGGATTAAGGACGGAAATAGTAACGCAAACGTAAGCACACCCTTGAAGATCCTCCCCAAAAAGAGTCGGCTATGACTTTCCGGGAGCGAATTCAATATACACTTGCGTGCCTGATCGGCGTCCGGGAACCGATTGTATGTGTGCTGACGCAAATTGTGTGGTACTTAAATAGCACCAAGAAACCAATAATTCAATATATATTTGCCGGGAGGTCTCTGTTAAGCTGCGCGGCGCACTGTTCAATTCTGCAGTCTCCGCGAGGTTGTGGTGTTCCGAGAGTGACTACTCCAGGCTCCGACGACTCCTGGTGTTTTCATTTGTCGTGACGCTCGGTGAAGATCAACCAGTCCTATGGAAAGAAGGAAGGGTATCCAATGCGACATCGAATGTTGATGCTTAGCGTGGTTCTTTTGGCGTTGATAGCCGGCGGCTGCGTGTCCGGCACCCAGCAATCAAACACTGGCGCGGGGAAGAAAAAGAAAGGTCCAAACGATCCGGTTGTCATCGGCTTCTCAATGGATACCGTTAAAGAAGAACGTTGGCAACGCGATAAAGATCTGGTCGAGAAGCGCGCGAAGGAACTCGGCATGCAGGTTTCGGTTCAGGTGGCAAATGGCGATGATAATTTGCAGGTGAAACAGGCGGAAAACCTTTTGACCCAGGGGGTCGATGTCTTAATTGTGGCGCCGCATAACGGTGAGATTGCTGCATCCATTGTTGAGGCGGCCCACCGACAGGGAGTTCCGGTAATCAGTTACGATCGTTTAATAAAGAATAGCGACGTCGATCTGTACGTTTCTCATCAGGTTGTAAAAATTGGCGAGATGCAGGCGCAGTATTTGCTGGATCACGTAAACAAGAAGCCCGCGAATTTTGTAATTGTCGGCGGCTCACCAACTGACAATAATGCTCTGCTGCTACATCAGGGTCAGATGAATATACTGAAGCCCGCGGTAGATCGCGGCGACGTCAAGATCGTCACCGACCAATATGCGAAGGAGTGGCAGGCAAGCGCGGCACTGAACATCGTGGAGAATGCATTGACGCAGGCTAACAATCAGATTGATGCCGTCGTCGCTTCTAATGACGGGACAGCGCGAGGCGCGGTCCAGGCGCTCGAAGGACAAAACCTGGCAGGCAAAGTTTTAGTTTCCGGTCAGGATGCTGACCTCGCTTCATTGTCGTTGATTGTGCAAGGTAAACAGACGATGACGGTTTATAAGCCCATTCAGCCGCTTGCTTACGCAGCGGTCGATGCGGCAATCAAACTTGCGCGTGGCGAGAAAGTCGATGCCACGGACGCGATCGACAATGGGGCGAAGGAAGTCCCAGCCGTGTTATTGGAACCTATTGCCGTCGACAAAAATAATATCGTCAGTACTGTGGTTAAAGATGGCTATCAGACGTTGGAAAAAATCTGCGCCAATGTTCCGCCGGAGAAATGTCCGAAGCAGTGAAGTACAGAAGGCAAAAGGCAGAAGGCAGTAAGCAGAAAACCTTAAACTAAGAACTAAGAACAAAGTACAAAGCACGAAGAAATCGACGACCGTGACCAGCGAACGCCCACAACCCTTTTTAGAAATGCGCAATATCACGAAGACCTTCCCCGGTGTTCGTGCGTTGGATGGCGTCACCTTTGACCTTCATAAAGGCGAAATACACGCGCTTGTAGGTGAAAATGGCGCCGGCAAGTCGACGCTCATGAAAATTCTGGGCGGCGTTTATCCGCATCCGCAGTATGGCGGAAAGATACTAATCGAAGGAGCCGAGCAAAAATTTGTTGCCATTCGCGAAGCGGAAAACGCTGGTATCGCGATAATTTTTCAGGAGTTGTCGCTGGTAAAAGAAATGAGCGTCGGGGAAAACATTTTCCTGGGACGCGAGCCACGAAAGTTTGGAATCATTCGTTGGGAAGAGCTCTATCGGCGCGCGCGAGCATTGCTTGATGACCTGCATTTGCAACTCGATCCCCACACCCGTATCCGCAGTCTAGGTATTGGTCAGCAGCAGTTAGTAGAAATTGCGAAGGCACTCTCACACGAGGCCAGAATTCTGGTTCTTGACGAACCCACCGCGGCATTAACAGACAGCGAAGTCGATACGCTGTTTGTCATTTTGAATAAACTACGAGCGCGTGGCGTCGGCATGATTTACATTTCGCATAAACTGAATGAAGTGTTTCGCATCAGCGATCGAATTACCGTCTTGCGCGACGGACGAACGGTCGGTACAAACTTAGTCGGCGAAGTGTCTGAAGCCCAGGTAATTGCGCGAATGGTAGGCCGCGAAGTGGGCGACATCTTCCCCACGGCCCATCATAAGCATGGTGAAGTTGTCTTTGAAGCTCGAAACGTATCGGTAGAAGATCCGGCTGTGGCCGGAAGAAAGCTAGTCGATAACGTTAACTTCTCAGTAAGAGCCGGCGAGGTTCTGGGCATTGCCGGTCTGATGGGCGCAGGACGCAGCGATTTGCTGATGGCAATCTTTGGCGCCCATGCGGGACGCATGTCTGGTGAAATCAAAGTCGATGGCAAAACGGTTCGCATCACCAGCCCGGCTGATGCCATTAAGAATGGCCTCGGTTTTGTAACCGAGGATCGAAAGCGATTTGGACTTGTTCTTGACCAAACCATTCTCAATAACATGACACTCGCGGGATTAAGACGCATCTCGGGGCGCTTTTTTACTAGTATTAACGCAGAGTCGGAAGCAGGTGAACGTGCGATGAAGGACCTGCGTGTAAAAGCGAATTCCGTGTTCACAATCGCGGGGACGTTGTCCGGCGGGAATCAGCAGAAAGTTGTGCTGGCGAAGTGGCTGCTCACAAATCCGCGCGTTTTATTTTTAGACGAGCCAACTCGCGGCATCGATGTAGGTGCGAAACAGGAGATCTATGCGCAGATCAATAAGCTTGCCAGTACCGGACTCGCCATTGTGCTGGTTTCATCGGAATTACCGGAAGTGCTCGGCCTTGCTGATCGTGTACTTGTCTTACACGAGGGCCACATGACTGGTGAGTTTACTCGGGCCCTTGCGACTCCGGAGAAAGTGATGGCCTGTGCTACCGGACAAGTGCAACGCGCTGCCTAGTACCATGGCTGCCGTTTAGGTAGCAGACTTGTCCACTCATCAATGCGCAAAAAACTAACACGTCTAAACAGCGAATGGTTTTTTTATGACCAGCTCAGCAAATGAACCTGTTATTGAACGCCCCCCGACGACTTCGGATTTAGTCCCATCGCCTGACACTGACGCTATTACGTCGGTGACGACGATAGGTAAATTCAAGATTCCGACGGACGTCCTGCGTGCTTACACAATGGTGTTTGCACTAATCGCTATCTGGATCTTTTTCCACTTTTCGACCAACCACATTTTCCTTGAGCCGCGAAACTTCTCTAACTTGATGCGCCAAACTGCAGTGACAGGCGTGCTCGCGGTGGGAATGTTGATGGTCATCATTACCGGCCAGATCGATCTTTCGGTTGGCTCTGTTGTTGGGCTCGCAGGCGGCATCGCGGCGATAGCTCAAGGGTGGTTCGGCTGGGGCCTGGTCCCCTCGCTCGCGGTAGGCATTGGTGTAGCGGTTGCCATTGGCGCGATACAGGGTGGCTTGACCGCGTACCTTAACATCCCAGCGTTCATCGTTACCTTGGGTGGTTTGCTCGCTTGGCGCGGAGTGGTGTTGGGACTGAGTCGTGGTGAAACAATCCCCATACGATTGCAGGCGTTCAAATCAATAGGACAGGATTATGTTGGTCCCCTCGTTGGCTGGGTAATTGCAGCGGTGGCGGTTGCGGCCATCGTTTGGATGACAATAGCCCGGAACCGTGCGCGACGACGTTACCGTTTGGGAATCCCCAATGTGTGGACGACAGTTGGCCGTGCCCTTGCGCCGTCATTATTCGTCGTCGGTTTCATTTATATGATGAACTCCTATGAGCTTGCACCGGGAGCGAAAGCGGGAATTCCTAATCCAGTAATCATCTTTTTGGCTATTGCCTTAGCAGGGGCATTCCTGACTCAGAACACAACCTTTGGTCGTTATCTTTATGCCATCGGCGGTAATCCGGATGCTGCGCGTCTTTCCGGCATAAACATAAGGAAACATATCCTGGCCGTTTTTTGCATCATGGGTGCCCTCGCCGGCGTGGCGTCAATAATCTATACCGCGCGTGTGGGCAGTGCCTCGCCTGATGCGGGCCAGCTATTAGAGCTTGATGCGATCGCGGCCTGCGTTATTGGCGGCACAAGTCTGATGGGCGGGCGGGGAACTGTGTTTGGCGCGATTCTGGGTGCGCTGATTATGGCGAGTCTTGACAATGGTATGTCGTTGAAGAACGTAGAACCTTATATGCAAAACATCATTAAGGGAGCGATTTTGGTGGCGGCTGTCGGACTCGATATGGCTGGACGCAAGCGTAGTTGACCTCGCGAGTTCCTTTTCAGTTCCAGTACGGAAACACCAACGCTGAGCGGATTACTATTTTTCTAAGGCCCACTTCGTCGTCTCGTTATCAACAGCAAGCACGAAACATGATATCGACACTTCTGCAGCCGCCAGATACTCGAAAGACTCAAGCGACAATTGATATCTCATTCAACAACCAAGTCTCATAGCACTAAGCAAGAGTTTTTTTTCGTTGCCGACCTTGGTGGCACACATCTTCGTGTGGCTGCCATTGATGGCGACGGTAAGATTTTTTGCCGGCAAATGCAGCCGACCCCGCAGGCAGACAAGCCAAACGAGATTGTGCGCGCATTGATTGATGGCGCGCGCGAATGTGAACGTGAGGTCGCGAGGCTGGGCGGCCGTATCGCCGCAGGTGCGATTGCCGTACCGGGTACAGTGGACGTGGATGAAGGCGTAGTTGTTAGAGCTCCCAACGTGCCCAGCCTGAATGGATTTCACCTTGCCGCTTCGTTAGAGAACGAAGTTAAGTGGCCTTTGGTTCTTGAGAATGATGCGAACGCGGCGGCTGTTGGCGAGCACTGGCGCGGCGCGGGGCAGGGACACAACTCGCTAATTTGCGTGACCCTCGGCACTGGCGTCGGTGGCGGAATTATTCTAGACGGAAAACTTTGGCGCGGCGCTGATGGATCAGCCGGCGAGATTGGCCACATCGGTATTGAGCCGTTCGCGGAGGTCCCCTGCAATTGCGGCAGCCATGGATGCCTGGAGGTCTACGCGTCGGCCACTGCCATCGTGCGCATGACACGCGAAGCCAAGCCGCGTTTTCCAAACTCAATACTGCAAAACATAGAAGGTCTAACTTCGAAGACGATTTACGAGGCCGGCATTCAAGGTGATCAACTTGCTCTCGAAGTGTTTCGGCAGATGGGCATGTACCTGGGAGTCGGTCTTGCCAGTTTGATTACTGCCCTTAACCCGGAAATCATTGTTCTTGGTGGTGGTTTAGCAAACGGGTGGGAGCTCTTCGAGAACCGCATGCACCAGCAGATCATGGAACGCGTGTTTCCTCGAGAAGCGCGGATGGTAAAAATTGTACGTGCTCAATGCGGAGACGACGCTGGTTTGTTGGGCGCGGGGTGGTTAGCGTTCGCAGGTTAGATGAGAAAAGGGCGACTAGTAAATAGTCGCCCTCAAATCATTCCTTCGAAGATAATGGTGAGCCGAGCAGGGCTCGAACCTGCGACCCGCTGATTAAGAGTCCACAACCCGCCGTTCAATCCCGTCTACTAACACCCGAAACAGTCTATATTTATTGCGTTCTGAAGCCTCTTGCGTCTAGTCTTGTGCAGCTATTTCTAAGCACATTCGGAACTGTTGGCACACTACTGGCACACAAAAGTCTCTTTTTATATGTGCGCGTTCGTTAAGGCCCAGCCAGTTTGAGCAGGGCCTGTGAGGAAGCGCGAAAAAGCAGGTGGTAGATCAGCTTCTGGTTACTGCGAGCCAGACTCAGCGCTCAGCACTCGGTACTCAGCACTCATTACTCATCGTTGATCCAATGGACTCCGCACGCCTCGTCCCCCTCTATTGAGCACGTGTGTATAAATCATCGTGGTACGGACGTCCTTGTGTCCCAGTAACTCCTGCACGGTTCGAATGTCGTAACCATCTTCTAAGAGGTGAGTGGCGAAGCTATGACGAAAGGTATGACAGCTGCCGTTGCGATTGATTTGGGCAAGGCGAATTGCAGTCTTCACTGCTCGCTGAATGTGGTCTGGGTAAAGGTGATGGCGTCTCTCCTCACCTGATCTCGGATCGCGTGAAAGTTTCACCGAGGGAAACACATACTGCCAGCCCCACTCGCGGGCCGCGGCTGGATATTTTCTTGCAAGCGCGAAAGGAAGTTCCACTCTGCCAAAGCCAACCTTTAAGTCAGCCTGGTGTAGGACCCGCACCTTTTTCAAATGTGTCTGCAGACCTTCGATCATTGACCCCGGCAGCATCGTCACCCGGTCTTTCGCGCCCTTTCCTTCGCGAACCGTTATCTCACCGCGTTCGAAGTCGATATCTTTGACCCGCAACCTGACTGCTTCCATGAGGCGAAGCCCGGAGCCATAAAGCAAACAGGCAATTAAATAGTGCGTTCCCTCGAGTCGAGCGAGGACGGCTTGAACTTCGCTGCGAGTAAAAACTACCGGAAGTTTTTTGGAAGGCTTCGAGCGTTCGATGTGGTGGATGTAGGGCAAGTCCCTTTTAAGCACGTCCCGGTATAGAAAGAGCAACGCACTGAGAGCAACGGTCTGCGTCGATGCTGAAATTTTTGCATCCACAGCCAGATGGGAGATGAACTGGCGGATTTCCGGTTCAGCCATTTCTTTGGGATGCTTCTTGTGGTGGAAGAGAATGAAGCGCCGGATCCAGCCAACGTAGGCACGCTCAGTGCTTAAACTGAAATGCTTGACGCGCACGACAGCGCGCACCTGATCCAACAGTTTTGGCGTAGGCATAGACTAAAATGCAACCTTGGCAGGATTAAGCTTTGCTAGGGTGAGTAAAGCTAACGCGATTCAAGCGGCACCGGATAATACCACCAAATCCGTACTTATGCCGCAGATCTGCCGTATAATACGTAGTTGTATTGCTCTCGAAGGGTAAGTAGATGAAACTCAGCATGATCATAGCTCTAGTTCTGATTGCTTTGCCGTTTCCTCTTGCAGCTCAATCTCCCGGAAACGGAATACGGGCAATTGAATCCAAGTTGCTCGATGTTCCTTCCGCAGCTTACAAGTTGGTCGCTTCGCGCAACGGCAGAGGCTACGAGTTCCGCAACAGTTCAGCCCTCCCCATTGTTCAAATGCAGCTTGGCTGCGCCAAGAAGAAAGGTGACACCGTCAAAATCTTGACCGTAAGACCCAGCGAAGATATTGATCTGGCTCCCGCCCAGTTTCGCTTCTGGCATACTAATCACGGGTTCTTTCCTGGCGAAGCCTGCAAGAAGGGAAAGTTAACTATTGTCGAAGTCAAGTTTGCAGATGGTACCCAATGGAAACTGAAGGCATAGTTGTTGGGTTCAATGGTCGGGCGCAATACAACAAAGCCTTGCAGCTGACGGCGCGATAGCATGCTTCTCAAGTAATCTTTTTCAATCGGCCTGAATGCTGATCGCGCGCCGCAGCTGAAGGCCATCTATAAAGCGAGTCAAGAGAAAAAAGAGCGTACTTCTCCGAGGGTGCCGAATGGTTTTTGTTTTCTCCTTACAGCACCCAGTAGTGTGGTTCAGTAACCTGCTTGTTTGTGTGAT
>JBPCLZ010000071.1:0-11577 GCA_051002775.1 Pyrinomonadaceae bacterium
GCAAACCGTTGAGCGTTCCGGTGTCACTCGGTTGTCCGCCACCGGTTGGATAAAACGCCGTGCGGTCGAGCGTGACGGCAGTCCAACCGCTCACGCGTTCCGAAGTTTCGACAACGCGGGCTTCAAATTCGATCAAATGAGAATCGTTGTAGTAAAGGCGTTCGGTCGAGGGCATGCAAACTTAATAATCCAAGCAGGGAAACCATGCAAGCCAGGATTGGATCACTCAGGTCGTATGATCTCAGGTCGGGAAGGGTGGTTTACCCCCGCTCTTAGATCTAGCGAATGAAGTGTGCACCGCAACGCAGCGGGGGTAAACCACCCTTCCCGACCTTGAGGTTATTTTCATTGAGTCGAAACCGTAAGTCGGTGGGTGCCCACCTATCGTTGTTCTTTGACAGCCTTTCTTGAAAACCAACATAATCCGCGACAGCTTGCTAATGTTTGGTTACGAACTGTTTACGAGAAACTTCATGAACCGGATTTTGCGAAATAGAATTGTCCGAGGCTTATGGCTGGTCTCCTTACTCCTTTCGTCCGCGGCGTTCACCCTTGCCCAGTCGGACCCGCCGCTTCGCTCTATTACTTATCGCCTGTCCATGTCGCGTCCTGTTTCTCACCTGTTCGAAGTGACTATGGAAGTGGAACTGCCCGTAGGCCAGCTACCCAGGTCTCTTGATTTTCAAATGGCTAAGTGGTCGCCGGGACGTTACGCAGTCTTTGATTTTGCGAAGAACGTGCAGCAGTTTGAAGCACTCGGCGGCATCTGTCCGCGGGATGCGCAATGCAAGATGCCATCGTTTCCGGTCACGCGTGTTGATGATCAAACCTGGCGCGTGCCGACGTTGAACAGCCATCGCCTGACGATCCGTTACAAAGTCTTTGGCAACGATTTGTCAGGGACGTTTTCGCAATTAGACAGCCGGCATGCGAACTACAACGGCGGTTCGATCTTCATGTATGTCGTTAATCATAAGCCTGACCCGGTGAAGTTGGAGATTGTTCCGCCAACCGGCTGGCGCATTGTTAACGGCCGCATGACCAGCCTGGACCAGCATGAATGGCAGTTTCCCAACTGGGACATTCTCGTCGATACGCCAACGGAAATAGCGCCAAACATTACGCTGGACGAGTTTCAGGTTGAGGGTAAGCAGTATCGAGTTATGGTGCACTCGTTTGGGGACGAAGGCGGAAAACGCGCCAGCCTGGTCCGTGACATTGAAAAAATTGTGCGCGCGCAAATAGCGATGTGGGGCGCGCCCGAGTTTGATTCTTATACTTTTCTTATCCATTTCGCTGCCGACGATGAGTCCAGCGATGGCATGGAGCATCTGACTTCCACTCAAATCATCGATCCCGGTGCACTTGGTGAGAATGGTGTTTACGGCAACACGCTCAATATTGTCGCGCACGAATTCTTTCACGTTTGGAATGTGAAACGGTTGCGGCCTGTTGAACTTGGCCCCTGGGATTTTACCCGGCCTGCGAATACTAGAGGACTTTGGATTGCCGAAGGCCTGACCAATTATTATGGACACTTAATGATGCGCCGGGCCGGCATTTGGAACGACAGCAGGTTTTTTCGCAGAGAAAATCAAACCATTACCGGAATCGAAAATGCTTTGGGCAGTCACTTAATGAGCGCCGAACAGTCGTCTCTGCTTGCGCCCTTTCTCGATGATGCGCCTCATGCGCAAAAAACCAATCTGGCTAACACTGCCATCAGTTATTACCCAAAAGGTGAGTTGATTGGGCTCGTGCTCGACTTGTTGATTCGCGGCAAGTCAGACGGAAAAGCTTCATTGGATGACGTGATGCGCCGGATGTACGACGAGTTTTATTTGAAGAGTCCCAACGCAACGTATTACCTGCGCGGACGTGGTTACACCAACGAAGATTTTCAACGCGTTGCATCCGAAGTCGCTGGTTTTGATCTGGACAGTTTCTTCCAGCGTTATGTTCGTGGAGTAGAAATGTTGCCGTACGACGAGGCGCTCGGGTACGTGGGCATGCATCTGGTGCGCGAACAGGCCCGCGAGCCTTTCAATGCTGGGATTACGGTTGACTGGGATGAGACTGACTCGCTAACCATCGACTCCGTTCGCAATGATTCGCCTGCGGAAGATGCCGGCCTACAGGCAGGCGATCAAATTGTTTCATTGGGCCGGAAGAATATCGCGAGTGAAAACTGGCTGGTCGCGCTGGCTCGTTACAAGCAGGGAGATCGAATACCGATTACAGTGAAACGCAATCGCCGCACGATTCAAACGACAATTGTTTTGCGAGAGCCGGAACGTTTTGAATACAAAATTGAAGAGCGGAAAGACGCGACGCCAAAGCAGAAAGCGCTGCGTCAAGCGTGGTTGAGGGCTTAGTCAAAACTGGAGCAATTGCCTTGACCGAAGTGCCCTCAAGTAAGAATTTAGATGGCAGGAGAAAGTTCTTAATTCTGTGGCCACTCTTTTTCATGATTTGCGGAGGTTTGGGTTATCCATCGTTGCGGCGCTTTGATCCTCGTCTTACTCCTGGACTCAGTGACACCATCAAGTACTACGCCATTACGACCGGCGCAGATCAATCTGTTTACGCGCAACGGTTCAGAGGCCGAGTGCTGGTACCTTACATTGCGCGGCCCTTTTATTGGTTCGCGCTAGCGTACATTCCGACCTGGGACCCTGCGTTCTTTGGTTTGTTGGTTTCAGCCTCGATTTTTTGTGCGACTACAACCTGTCTAACCGTGAGTATCGGCGAAAGAGTGCTTGGCAATCCAATTCTGGGCTTGCTGGGTGCCTTGCTGTATTTGTTGAATTTTGCGGTTGCAAATTTACAGCTCGCCGGTATGGTCGATGCAGCCGAAGCCTGCTTTATGGCGGCGATAGTTTGGAGTTTCCTGACCCGCACATGGTGGCTGCTTCCGCTATGGGGATTGTTTGGCGCCGCAGCTAAAGAAACCTTTGTACCATTAGCCAGTCTGTTTGCGCTTACCTGGTGGTTTGTTGAGTGGCGTCGGAATAAGGCGCGGTTACCCTCTCTCAGTTGGGTGATAGCGTTGGCTATCGTTGGTCTCGTTGTGGTAACAGGGATTCATTGGCGAGTGTCCGAGCGCTTCCAATGGCCGTGGCAACTCGCACAGTTGGTAAATTCAGGCTCGAATCCATTCGGCGCGTTTTGGAGAATTATTAGCGATCAAAACTTCTGGTATGTATTTGGCTGGCTGCTTCCATTAGGTATTTGGCGCGTGAAGGATTTTCCAACCCCATGGGTCAGTGCTTCAGTGGCAACCGCAATTCTGGCGCTGCTCTTGGGAATTTTCGCGGACGCGCGGGGCAATGCGGGTCGTGCCATTTTTGATGTCATGGGCCCGCTGCTTAGCCTATCGGCGGCAGCATTTTTAATGCGGCTGTCTGAATCTTCCTGGAAGAATCGTCAAGCAAACTATTAGTTTGCGGTGGTGCTGAGGCTTCAAGGTGAGGGGCAACGAGCCACCGCAAATTAACAGTTTGCTTTACGTAGTTGAGTTTGAGCGATTTATTCCAATCGATAGTTCGGAGCTTCCTTGGTAATGATCACGTCGTGGACGTGCGATTCGCGCAGGCCGGCCGAAGTGATACGAATGAATTGACTCTTTTCCTGAAACTCTTTGATCGAGCGGCAGCCCGTATAACCCATTCCGGATCGTAAACCACCAACCAGCTGCGTGGTCATTTCTGCAATCGTTCCTTTATAGGCAACGCGACCTTCAATTCCTTCCGGCACCAGCTTTGACTCGCTCTCGGTCATTTCCTGCGCGTAACGATCGCGCGAACCTTCGCGCATAGCGCCAAGCGAGCCCATGCCGCGATAAGTCTTGAATGAACGACCCTGAAACAGAATTACTTCACCGGGCGCTTCTTCAGTTCCGGCGAAAAGGGAACCAATCATCACGACGTCAGCGCCGGCGGCAATTGCTTTAGCTACGTCGCCCGAAAACTTGACGCCACCGTCGGCGATTATCGGAATTCCCTTAGCGCGCGCTGCCTTCACACAGGATTGAATCGCCGTTATCTGCGGTACCCCGGCGCCGGTGACAACGCGCGTAGTGCAGATCGAACCAGGTCCAATCCCTACTTTTACAGCATCGACCCCGGCATCAATCAATTCCTGGGCCCCGTCAGTTGTGCCTACGTTGCCGGCAATCAGATCCGTATTCGGATACCGTTTTTTGATTTCCCCGACCGCCTCAATGACACGCAATGAATGGCCATGCGCGGTATCGATCACCAAACAATCAACCCGAGCTTTGACTAATTCATCAGCTCGTTCACGATAATCACCGGTTGCTCCAATCGCAGCCGCAACGCGCAGCCTTCCCAGGTCGTCTTTCGCCGCGGTCGGATACTTGATCGCTTTCTGAATGTCCTTGACCGTAATCAGACCTTTAATTCTTTTATCATCGTCAACGACTAAAAGTTTCTCGATACGATGCTTTTGCAAAACCGCCTTGGCCTGCTCGAGCGTAGTACCTACCGGCACAGAAACCAGGGGCTGGCGCGTCATCACCTCGGAAACCGGAATCTCAAAACGAGTTTCAAAACGAAGGTCCCGGTTGGTGATGATGCCGACGAGATGCCCATCTTCGTCAACCACCGGCACGCCGCTAATGTGAAACCGCTCCATCACCTGAAGCGCTTCGCGCACCGGCTTGTTGGGCAGAATCGTAACTGGATCGACAATCATGCCCGACTCTGATCGCTTTACTTTGTCCACTTCTTCTGCTTGCCGCGCGACACTCATATTCTTGTGTACAACACCGATGCCGCCTTGCTGCGCCAGCGCGATTGCGAGCGCGGCCTCAGTGACAGTGTCCATCGCGGCGGACGTCAGCGGAATTTGCAGGCGAATGTTTCGCGTAAATTGCGTGGAGGTGTCGGTCTCTGACGGCAGCACGTCAGAGCGCGCCGGTAACAACAAGACATCGTCAAACGTTAGACCTTCACTGATGTTGGCTGAGATCATGGATGAATCAGTTCTCCTCTGGAATTGCTTGCTTCACTCGGCGCACCAAGCCGGCCGCAGATACACAAACGCCCGCCGATTAGGACGGGCATTCGTTCGTTTTACTTTGCTGACCCGCGAACGAGCGGAGGTGCAGCGCGTAGTTGCGCAGAAAATTCGTAATCCAAAATTATGATTGCCAGACGTTTTCGTAATCAGCTTTCCAATTATCCGACCTGACGGCTGCATTAAAAGACTCATCAACTACTGCGGCAACGTTAAATAAGACTGGTTGATGTTCTAGGGCCGCCCGCCGTTGTCCCCATTTCATCACGGCCAGGGCTATCGCTGAAAGTATCGCCAGGATCACAATCGCCAGCACCAGCGTCAGGAAGGGAGACCTAGTAGCGGGCATGTCGGTGTAAACTTTTGAATGAAAGAGCGTCGAACCAACTTCGTCTCCCGTGTCGCCTTGATCGCGCATGTAGCGCGTATAGGCCTCGACCGCTTCTTTCTCGTCGTATCCGACGTATTTTGCATAGGCCTTAACGAAACTCCGGTTAAAGATTCCGCCGGGCAGTCGTTTATAGTCGTTGGTTTCTATTGCCTCAAGATAACGCACCGATATTCGCGTTTGATCTGAGATCTCGCGGAGGGGAATCCCGCGCTCCTCGCGCGCGAGTCGCAACTGTTCACCAATCGTTGCTGCCATCACCAATTCTCGTGCGTCCTTAGCGCCCTCGGTAGGTGTGCCGGTTGCCAATTCATTTGAAGTAAACTGCACTTTTTTCCTGGAGCAAGAAGGCGGCTGTGATTGATCTTGCAAGATCAATTAACTATTTGCCCGAATATATCTTGCGCGGCTGAACGCTGTCAAACATTTGTAAACTGAGGGCAGAGAACAGAGGCCAGAGAACAGAGGTCAGAGGGCAGAGAACAGAGGTCAGAGATCAGAGGTCAGAGGTCAGAGAACAGAGATCAGAGATCAGAGGTCAGAGGTCAGAGAACAGAGGTCAGAGATCAGAGATCAGAGGCCAGAGATCAGAGGTCAGAGGTCAGAGGTCAGAGGTCAGATGCATAGCTCCGATCGACAATGTTCCACGGTAAGCCAAGGAGAAGCGCTGTTTGACTGACTTCTGATCTCTGACTTCTGACCTCTGACTTCTGATCTCTGACTCCTGACCTCTGTTCTCTGTTCTCTGACTTCTGACCTCTGATGTCGCTGACTTCTGACCCTGATGTCTTGATTCTTCGCCCGCGCGGTGATAGGTTGACGCCAGAGACTACAACTCGACTTTAATTTCTACAACGAGAAAAGTGAGGACACAAGAGATGCCCCTAGAAGCACTCGGAATGGTCGAGACCAAGGGTTTCGTCGGCGCCGTCGAAGCCGCTGACGCCATGGTCAAAGCTGCCAATGTTCAACTGCTGGGAAAAGAATATATCGGAGCCGGTTATGTGACGATTTTTGTTCGCGGCGACGTAGGAGCGGTCAAAGCAGCCACTGATGCGGGCGCCGCAGCCGCGCGACGAGTTGGCGAGTTGATTAGTGTTCACGTTATTCCTCGCCCGCACGCAGAAGTTGAGCGAGTTTTGCCGGTTGACGGTCGCACTGGCTTGAGCCCCGACGAGCGATCATTGCAGGGTGGCGCCCGCGGTCAACTGGGCCAGGGCGAAGGACGCTCGTTGCAGGCCGGCGCGCGCGAGGGAAGTAAAGAGAGAGCCCGATGATTTGCGATTGCCGATTGCCGACTGCCGATTGAAAAGCCGGAACTCCTTAGCTCCAATCGCAAATCGGAAATCGAAAATCGGTAATGGCCGGGGAGTTTGTTATGTCCACAGACAAGAATGCTTTGTCAGTACAACAGGCTCGGGATTTAGTCGAGGCGGCGCACAAAGCACAGGCAGAAATCGCGCGCTTTGATCAGTCCAAGATCGACCGAATTTGTGAAACTATGGCCAGGGCAGCGTTGCGCGAGGCCGCTCGACTCGGCGCCATGGCTGTGGAAGAGACCGGTTACGGAATTCCGGATGATAAGCGCGAGAAGAATCGGTTCGCAGCAGAAGATGTGTGGAACTACTTTCGCGGTTTGCGCACGGTCGGCGTGGTTTCCGAATCGCGAGATGTAGTTGAAATCGCCAGCCCGCGCGGCGTAGTGGCCGGTATCATACCTTCCACAAATCCAACCTCCACCGCTATCTTTAAAGTCCTGATCGCGATCAAATCCCGCAACGCGATTGTCCTGTCGCCGCATCCGTCGGCGGCTCGTTGTATCAACGAGAGTGTGCGAGTCATGCGTGAGGCGGGCGTTAAGGAAGGTCTACCTGCCGAAGCGATCGGTTGCATGACCACCGCAACGATCGAAGGTACGGAAGCTCTGATGAAGCACAAGCAGACAGCGGTGATCCTGGCGACCGGGGGTACCGGGCTGGTAAGGGCGGCATACTCGTCGGGCAAACCAGCATTCGGAGTTGGTCCGGGGAACGTGCCGGTGTTTATCGAACGTTCCGCGGATGTGCCCAAAGCCGTGCAGGATATTCTGACCAGCAAGTGCTTTGATAATGGAACGATCTGCGCTTCCGAGCAGGCTGTCGTTTGCGATGCTCCGCTTGAGAGCGCGGTGCGCGAACAATTCAAAGCGCAGGGTGCATATTTTCTTTCCGCAGCCGAGGCGGATCAGTTAGGGAAGGTGGTGGCGACGCCGCAACGTTCTCTCAATCCCGCCATCGTCGGCAGATCTGTCGCAGTGATTGCAAAGCTTGCCGGTCTCAACGTTCCTGCGGGTACGCGTTGTCTGATTGCGGACGTTCCCGGTGTGGGGCGCGAGTTTCCGCTATCGATGGAAAAGCTTTCGCCGATTCTCGCTTTTTATGTAGCTGACGGAATCGCGCGCGGGGCTGAACGCAGCTACGAAGTGTTGCGTTATGGCGGCATGGGCCACACTGCCGGGATACATACGCGTTCGCGCGAAGCGGCAGTTCGTTTCGGCAGCGAAATGCCCGCATCGCGTATTACGGTGAATACGCCAACGACCCACGGCGCAATTGGTTTCTCCACGGCCCTCCCGCCTTCCATGACTCTGGGCTGTGGCTCGTGGGGCGGTAATGTAACTTCAGACAATGTTTCGCCGCTGCATTTGATGGACATAAAGCGAGTGGCATTTGAAACGCGGCCGGTCAAGAGCGCGCGCCCAGCGGTTTCAACTTCGACGACTGCTGTTCCTGATCGCCCGCCTATGCCGCAACGGGCACCAATGCGTGCCCCGTCTACCACGTCAGCGCAGCCCGCCGCTTCCGGCAAGATCAACAGGGAAGAGATTGCTGCGATCGTCGATCGATTTTTAGCGGGGCGAGAGCCGCAACCATCGCAGCAATCAACCCGGGAAGCGACGCGACCGGCGATGGAGGCGGAAGCGGGCAGTATGTATAGCGCTCCGCCCCAACCGGCTCGGATGGTTGAACGCGCGGGAAATGGCGGTAATCGTTCCAGTGAACAGCGCGCAGTGACCGCGGCGCCGGCCTCTGCGAACGGGCATAAGACGGTTGACTTCGTCAGTGAGGATGACGTCCGCCGCGCCATTCAAAAGGGGGAGAAGATCTACATTACCGCGAAGACTATTATTACGCCGGCCGCGCGCGACATCGGCGAGCCGGCGGAAATATTTGCGAAAACCTGAAACTCGAAACTCGAAACTATGTTTTTAGGAAGAGTCGTCGGCACAGTTTGGTCTACCAAAAAGACTCCGGATCTTGAAGGCATCCGGTTCCTGGTGGTGCACCCCTACGATCTTGATAAGGAACCAACGCGAAACATCGTGGTTGTCGCAGACCGCCTGGGAGCTGGCACCGGAGAGATGGTGATTTGCGCTTATGGCAAAGCAGCGCGCACAGCAATCGGCAATCAGGACATGTCAATAGAGGCGGCTGTGGTAGGCATAGTTGATCGAGTTGATATTACGGACACTGCGTCCGAAGAAATGCGCGCGGCGGCTAAAGAATTAGCACGCGATAACGGGAGACCCTAGGAAAGTGACAAGACGCGAGTGACAAGTGACAAGTAAAAAGAACTTGTTACTACTTGTCACTTGTCACTTGTCACTCGTCACTTGTTACTTCGTAATGGCCAATGAAGACCTGATCTACCGCTTAACCTCCGCCGTCTATAACCGTCTGGGTGCCGGAGCGGACGAGCAAACGGTCGAACAACTGGTTACGGAACTGTACCGCACTATCGAACCTTTTCTGGGCTCGAATGGCGCCTCCTATTCATCCCCCCAATCTTTTTCCTCCAGTGGCGCCACCGCCGCCGAATCGCGCGAAGGATCGTCCGATCGCATGATCATATCCGTGTTCGGCGTGGACCATCCCGGCATCGTCGCCGGTGTCTCCCAGATACTCGCCGCGGCTGAGTGCAGTATTGTTGACATCAATCAGACTGTGGTTCAGGGCAAATTTGCTATGGTGATAATCGCCAACACCGCGCGCGCGCGTGAGAGTGCGGCGGAACTAAAAGAGCGTTTGCGCCGCGAAGGCGAGCAGCTCGGGGTGCGTATCTACGCCCAGCGAGAAGATCTCTTCAATGCCATGCACCGCATCTGAATTTCGGATTGCGAATTTCGGAATTCGGATTTCCGAACAAAGCAGGTAGCAATACTTTCAAGTTCAATGAAGAGAACAAACGGGGAAGCGCAAATCCGAATTCCGCAATCCGCAATCCGCAATCCGAAATTCCTATGACTGACCCCATAATCGCGCGACGTTGTCCCTGGTGTGGCGTGGCTATCCGCGAACAAGCTTTCTTTTGTGCCCAGTGTGGCAAGGACTTGACGCAGCTGCACCCGGACTTTAGCGCGACGATTGTCGAGACTGCCCCTCCGGAAACCAAAAGCAAAGATACGGCTGACTTAATCAAGCCGGCGACGCCTAAGGAAGCGCCAGCCGCAGCTGCGCCTTCTAAAGCCGCGCCGGCAAGCAATAGGAAAGCGCCCATTGGCCAACAGGCGCTTGGGAAAATGGGCGCTGGTATCCAAAAGGCAACGCACGTGGCGCGTGGCGTTGAAGGCAACGTAGCCAATCGCGTGCAGAAACTTCGCGACGTCTCCAGCGTGGTCATCGACGAGGCAAGTTACGATGCGAGCTTACGTTTCGTGCTGGTCGCTGCGGTATTGTTCATTCTGTTTCTCGTGATTTTGTTGTTGAGCAAGGTGATTACCTAAAAAGCTTCGGGTTTCGAGTTCCGAGTTTCGAGTTCAACTCCTCTTCTCGAAGCTCCTAACTTTGAAACTCGGAACTCGGAACTCGGAACTTCCTAATGGAATACTCGCAAGCGGAAATTCTGCAAACGGTAGCCATGACCGAGATGGAACATCTCGACGTGCGCACCGTTACACTCGGCCTTAGTCTGCGCGATTGCATCTCAGAAACGATTGAGCGCACTTCACAACGCGTCTCCGAAAAAATCCACCGTTTTGCAGACCGCCTTGTGCCAACGGTCGATCAAATTGGCGATGAGTTTGGCATTCGCGTGGCGAACAAAAGAATTGCTATCACGCCCGTTTCAATGATTACGGAGGGGGCCACTGGCGACCCGGTGCGCCTTGCGCGCGCGATTGATGAGGCGGCCGTTGCGGTTGGAGTTGATTTCATCGGTGGTTACTCGGCGTTGGTCCATAAGGGCGCCACTGATTCTGAGCGCGAATTCCTCAACTCGATTCCCGAAGCTTTGTCCACCACTGAACGCCTGTGTTCTTCAGTCAATGTGGCCACTACGCGCGCCGGAATCAACATGGATGCGGTGCGTCAGGTGGGCATCATTATTAAGGAAGCCGCTGAGCGCACCAGCAACGAAGGTGGCATCGCCTGCGCCAAGTTTGTCTGCTTTGCGAATTCCGTCGAAGACAACCCGTTCATGGCCGGCGCTTTTCACGGGGTGGGTGAACCCGAGGCGGTGATCAATGTCGGTGTTTCGGGACCCGGCGTCGTGAATTACGCAATCAGACACGCGGCGCGCGACCTGCCGCTTCAGGACCTGGCGGAAATCATCAAGAAACTTTCGTTCAAACTTTCGCGCGCAGGCGAGTTAGTGGGCCGGGAGGCCGCGCGCCGGTTAGGCATTCCGTTCGGCATAATTGATTTGTCGCTCGCGCCAACGCCGGTTCCCGGTGATTCAGTCGCTAATATTATTGAAGCGATGGGCTTTGAACGCGCGGGCACGCATGGCACCACCGCGGCACTGGCTTTACTAACGGATGCTGTAAAAAAAGGCGGTGCGATGGCCAGTGGATCGGTGGGCGGAATGAGTGGCGCCTTCATCCCTGTTTCGGAAGATGCCGGCATGATCGAAGCCGCGCAACTGGGCGCGCTATCGTTGGATAAACTCGAAGCATGGACCAGCGTCTGCTCGGTTGGCATCGACATGGTAGCCGTGCCCGGTTCAACTTCCGCGGAAACGATATCGGCGATCATTTCGGATGAAATGGCTATCGGCGTGATGAATAACAAGACGACTGCTGTGCGCATCATTCCAGTGCCGGGAAAAGAAGTTGGCGAAATGGTGGAATTCGGCGGCCTGCTTGGCAGCGCGCCAATCATGGCCGTCAACGC
>JBPCLZ010000072.1:0-25597 GCA_051002775.1 Pyrinomonadaceae bacterium
ACAGCTCTCGCGTGCCTCGGATCGGTTCGCCCTTGAGGTAACGTTGTTGCGCGAACACGTCCAGCGCCGTCAATGCTGTTATTCCAATGCAGAAGATCAGGATCGCGCCTCCCCATGCGGGTCGCCAGTTACCGGGAATGCTCATCCCGCCGTAGATCTCGCGGCGAAACCAGTCATACGCTCGCTTGTCGGGCACAATCGCCTGTTCCCACAGATACTTCTTGTGATCGATTCCGCCCTTCAGCAGAATCTTCGGATAATGGTTGTGGTCGAATTGAATATGGCCGGCTTCATCAAGCTCCGGCTCAACATCCACGTCATGCACCGCAAGCGAAACATCCTTTTTGGTTTGAGGGTCTGTCACCACTCGACCGAGCGTCGTATAGCGTGACCGTGAATTGGGCAGACAACTTCGGTAGCTGCTCTTTAGGTACTGTTTGAAATAGACGCGCTGCAAAACCGTGAGACTAGCCGATACCCAATAGCGGTGAATCGCATAACCGCTTCCGCAAGCAATCAAGAACATCAAGGCTGCGTAAGCGCAGATTCTCCGTGCAGCATTCTTAGATCGGGTGCGGCCTTCTTCAGTCAGAAATCCCAGAGTCGTTTTCATCGCGTACTTCTCCCTGCCCCAAAGAGGGGATTCTGAAAATGTTTGGTGGCGACGGAGAGAGAAAGGAGGGCCCAGACCCGGCACCCCGCGTGCGAGAGCCTGGGTGACACGGCACTCCGAGCCCTTTGACTACTTATAGACGGGAGTCTCGTCCCGAAATTCCAGTCACACTAACTTTCTCCAAAACAAATCGCTGCCGAACGACTCCGACTTTCGACAGCCTCTGCCATCGATCTCGTGTCGAGCATGCCCAAGTGCAAAGGATGGGCCACGATGTGGACTGCCGTTTGCTAACTGCTGAGGAAATAGTTTTCTGAGGATCTGGCGATTTCCGACTGGAAGGAACTGGCCGAAGACTAGGAGTGTGGAAACCCGTGTTGTAAGACAAATCAACTGATGCGTCATGCAACATGCTTGCTATCTAAAGCGCCGAAATGAGTTACGGGAGAATTTGACAAGGTGTGTGTAGAACACAACAAGCTCCGCGTTCGGCACATGCCGGCCGTACCAACATGTCCCGGCGTGTTAGCTGTCGTTATGAGACCTGCGCCCGATTCAACAAAACGCAACGCCTGAGTAAACAAAATGTTCACAGTGAGCGGCTCGACCGACGACGCCGCGACGGCGTTTTCATAGGAAAAGCACCATGAATCAATGACTACCATACTTAAGGATGTAATAGGATCTCCGCTTGTGAACAAAACGCAACGCTCGATTGAACAGAGTGTTCACAAAGGCAGGGGCAAAGACCGCCAGCACAGCCATCTACGGAATAGCTATGCCGCCCAGTCCTTACAAAGCAATTCCGCCTGCTCCAGGACCGTCTGCGTCGCGCCCTCTTGTTTATCAGGTGGGTATCCGTACTTCCGAAGAATTCTCTTAACCATGATGCGTAACTTCGCGCGAACTGATTCTTTGGCTGTCCAGTCAATGGTCACATTTCTGCGCACCATCTCAACCAATTCACGCGCAATCGTTGTCAAAGTCTCATCACCGAGCACCTGCACGGCGCTGTCATTTACGCCAAGCGCGTCATAGAAAGCCTTCTCATCCTCATTAAGCCCGAGTTCTTCGCCTCGCTTCTCTGCTTCGCGCATGTCACGTGCAAGGTCGATCAATTCCTGGATCACTGCTGCCGTCTCGATTGCGCGGTTCTGGTATTTGATGATTGCCTTCTCAAGCATCTCTGAGAATAAGCGAGACTGCACGACGTTCTTTTTCGAACGGATCTTGATTTCGTTGTTCAATAACTTGCGCAGTAATTCAACCGCAAGATTCTTCTGTGGAAGACCGCGAACCTCAGCCAGAAACTCTTCCGACAGTATGGAGATGTCCGGCTTCTTTAATCCAGCGGCGGCAAAGATGTCGAGCACTTCATCTGAGGCCACAGCGCGTGAGAGAATCTGACGCAGCGCAAAGTTAACGTCCTCAACTTTCTTCTGCCGATCCGATGGCGTCTTGGCTATCGCCGCGCGCACCGCTTGAAAGAATCCAACATCGTCGCGAATCGCGATCGCCGATTCATGCGGGACGGCCAACGCAAAGGCCTGCGTCAATTCAGTCACTGATCGCAACAAGCGCTCCTTGCCTTCTTCTTGCTTGAGAATATGTTCCTGCGCCGGCGGCAACAGGCTGAGCTTCTGAGCCGGTGTCCCGCCGAGCCATACAGACCAATCGAAGCCGAAAAATAGATCACGGCAAATCTCGTATTTCGTGAGCATCACCTCGACTGCTTCTTCCTGATCGACGGCTGTCTGGCCTTTGCCGCCGCTCTCCGTATAATTCGCCAGCGCCTTCTTCAATTCATGAGCAAGACCCAAATAATCAACTACTAGTCCGCCTGGCTTATCGCGAAACACTCGATTGACTCGGGCAATCGCCTGCATCAGCCCGTGACCGCGCATAGGCTTATCGGCATACATCGTGTGCAGACACGGAACGTCGAAGCCGGTCAACCACATGTCGCGCACTATGACAATCTTGAACGGATCGGCTGGGTTCTTGAATCGATTTGCAAGGTCCGTGCGCTTCTTCTTACCGCGAATGTGCTTCTGCCAATCCAGCGGGTCAGACTTCGCTCCAGTCATGACGATCTTCATCACGCCTTTTTTGTCGTCCGTATCGTGCCAATCAGGACGCAGGTTGCGGATTGCTTCGTACAGGTCAAAGCATATGCGCCGGCTCATACAAACGATCATTGCCTTGCCATCCATAACTTCCAGCCGCGCTTCCCAGTGCCGCACGAGATCATCGGCAATTAACGCAAGTCGCTTTTCTGTGCCAACAACTGCTTCCAACGCCGCCCACTTGCTCTTGAGTTTCTCCTTTTGCTCAACTTCTTCGCCCTCGGTCGCTTCTTCAAAGTCTTCGTCGAGACGCGGCTTCTCGTTCGCGTCCAGCGCCAGCTTCGCCAGACGGCTTTCATAGAAGATTGGCACCGTCGCCTTATCTTCAACTGCGCGCTGGATGTCATAGATGCTGATGTAATCGCCAAAAACCGCGCGCGTGTTCGCATCCTTCAACTCGATGGGCGTGCCGGTAAAGCCGATGAAGGAAGCATTCGGTAGCGCATCGCGCATGTGCCTGGCAAAGCCGTCTATAAAATCATATTGGGTGCGATGCGCTTCGTCGGCGATGACAACGATGTTGCGACGTTCGGACAGTGTTGGATAAACCAAGCCTTTCTGATCTGGGAAGAACTTCTGCACTGTAGTGAAGACGACTCCGCCCGATGATACTTGTAGTTTAGTTTGTAAGTCGCCTCGGCTCTCTGCCTGAACGGGCCTTTGACGCAGCAACTCGTGGCATCGCGAGAACGTTCCGAACAACTGATCATCGAGATCGTTGCGGTCAGTAATTACGACAATGGTTGGATTCTCCATGTCGGGATGAAGAACGATGCGCCCCGCATAGAATGCCATCGTAAGACTCTTGCCCGAGCCTTGGGTGTGCCAGACAACTCCTACTTGTCGATCTCCGCCTGGAGATGATGCGTTCAAAGTTTCTTCGAGAGCCTTATTGACGGCGTGGAACTGGTGATATCCCGCCATCTTCTTGATTACTTCGCCGCTTTCATCCTCTTCAAACACGATGAAGTAGCGCAGCAAGTCGAGAAAGCGCCGCTTGTCAAACATGCCGCGGAGCAAGACCTCTAGTTGCGGCATCATCGCCGGGGCCAGTTCTTCGCCTTCGATGGTGCGCCACGGCATGAAGCGTTCCCAATCGGCGCTGATGGTGCCCGCGCGCGCGTCCAATCCGTCTGACGCGACGAGCGCTTCATTGTTTACAAACAGCGAAGGGATCTGGAGCTTGTAGGTTTGAATATCCTTGAAGGCGTTGTACGCGGTCGCATCCTCGCCGGCTGCATTCTTGACTTCGATGGCCGCGAGCGGCAGACCGTTAATAAATACGATGATATCTGGCCTGCGATTCTGTTGACCTTCAATGACTGTGAACTGATTGACTGCCAGCCAGTCATTTGCCCCTGGATTGTCGAAATCAACTAGCCGAACACGATCGCCGGCAATACTGCCATCGCTTCGACGATATTCAACCTCGACGCCATCAATCAGCATCCGATGGGATGCGCGGTTGTTTGCAGTGAGCGACGGTGCTTCAGAACGAGTTATCTTTCGCAGTGCATGATCGAGCGCTTCGCTTGGAATGTTCGGATTGAGTGAATAGAGCGCGGCTTGAAGTCGCGTGGTGAGGACTACATCGCTGAAATCATCGCGCTCTGCGAGCAGTTCACCCGGCGCGATCTCTGGGCCTGCGAGAATCGAATAGCCCAGCTCGCCAAGCCAAGACAGGGCGGCTTCTTCAACTACGGATTCTGTGAAGCGTGTGCTCACTTATGCGTAATTGGCATCGCGCCAATTTGCACCGAGTAACGGCTGCGGTGCGCCGGTGCCAAGCTCCTGGAGAAAGCGGCTTGCAATGGCATTGGCGAGAGGTCCACCACCCCGCCTAACTTGTGCTCCAATCCTCCATGCTAAATCTCGTTCTAGTTGGATGGCAGATGAAAGCACTAAGATTTCAGTGCATCGAGTAATAGCCACGTAAAAAAGTCGACGTTGTTCGGCCAAGATCGCTTGCTGTTCTTGAATCGGCTGGTCGAAATCTTGAAAAGGAATCAGACCTTGGATACATCCGGCTACGATCGCCACCTTAGTAGTTAGGCCCTTCGACTTGTGAAGACTCATAACTCTCACATAATCGCCTTCTTCTGGCATTTCAGGTTGGGTTACTGCCGTCTTGAGAAAATCAAATAGTTGACCAACAGTTCCTGTGCGAGGAATCGCCAGTAAGGCGGCTTCTCGTAAAGCTCTTACCTCACCTATGTGGGCCGGCAATAGCTCCTCAACTGTCGCAGCCAAATCAAGGGCTTGCAAGCGATCCAACGTGGTCCGCAATTGCCTAAATTTAGCGACGAGTTGACCTGTATTCGGTATTTGGAGAGTATTTGCGTCGAGGGCCGTTAACGTCTCCCAAGGAGAGCTACCGGATGCCTCGCAGTACTCACGCAGACGCCGATAAGCTTCTCGTCTCCCAGATGGACTGCCTTGGCCCAGGCTCCAACGAAGAGCAACTCGGTCTTCTCTGTTCGCCAGTAGACAAAGCATGGCAAAGGCTTGCTGAGCCTGTTCGGCTTCTAAGGCTTCTTCATGATAAAAGCTATGAACCGCAACGCCACCAGCGAGCTGGTCACGAATACCATAACCAATTAACCGTCGGGGTGTGAGCACCAGAATGTCTCCAGGACGATAGCCCCTGTTCGCTATTAGGGACCGTACGTATTCCGACAGTCCCTGCATCTCTTCGTCTAGTGTGGGCCATTGGATAATATGAAGCTCACCAGCCGGATTATCCGGTTTTGGCCGAAGCCGAGGGTCCGGCGAACCGGGATGGTTTTGCCTAATCAAGTAGTCTGCAATTGTGACTACCCGTCTCGAACATCGACGACAAATGTCTAGGCTCTCATCGTGAGTATGTGGATGCGTTTGGTCAAAGGATTCTATCCCTTCGGGATTTGCGTATCGGAAGCGGTAGATGGATTGATCCACATCCCCTACTATCGCCGTTGCACCGTGATTGGCCATGAGATCAATTAGATCCTGTTCAGCCCTGTTGAGATCCTGGTACTCATCGACGATTACATGATCGAATGCACGAAGGGCATCGGAAGCCGGATTGTTCCGAAGAAACCGCAGCGTCTCAGGCACTAGTTCGCCAATTAGCATGGCTTGGTGGAACTGAAGCCACGCCAGGAGAGTTGCGTGGAATTGCCTATCAACTGGGTCCTGAGGCCAGCCGGGCGTTTCAGATTGGAGACGCGCCCAAGCTGCCTCGAAAGCTCGGATTCTTCTGGTACACTCCCGCTTGGGCCCGAACACACCAGCGATAATCAAATCATCGAGCATGCTTCGACCTTCAAACTGGAGAACTCCAGATTTTGTAAAAGTGACCACTGGGCGAGGGACGCGCCCAAGATAATCGAAGACATCTTGTTGACCGAGAAGCGCAAAGCAGAAGGAGTGTAAGGTACCAGCCCGAATTCTGTCGGAACCGTCAACACCTAGATCGTTGAGATCCTCGATAAGGCTCGCTGCAGCGTTTCGAGTAAACGTCACCGCCAGAATGCGACGCGGGTCAACTCCCTCTTCAAGTAGTCGTGCAACCCTCCGCTTCATCACAAAAGACTTACCGGTTCCGGGACCAGCCATTACTCGAAGCGGACTATCATGAGTTCCGGCAATATCTCTCGCAGAACCAGCTAATCCATCATCCCAAGGCATGTTTGGTCTATGCTCCCATCAAGCCCGAACCAATCCAGCTTTTAAGCCCAGCTTGTCTTTGAATTCCTGCGGAATGTCCTCCCAATGTTCAACAAGCAGATCAACTAACTGTCTTCCATTTACCAATCCGATTCGAGGAAAGCCTAACTCAAGAGCAATCTCGCTCGCGGCGTTTTGAAAATCTGCGGTTGTAATGAATGCGCCTTGACCTCCTGAGGGAATTGACTGGCGCAAAGCCTTGACGACGTTCGCGCTGATTTTCGATCCAAGCTTGTACCGTTTCGCCTGCACGAAGAGTTTTACCTTTGCGAGGTTGGAGACGTTCAACTCTCCGGTTGCGTCCACTCCGCCATCACCAGTCTTCCCTGTGTGCTCTGAACCTTCGAATCCGAGCGCAGCGAGCAAGTGTGTAATCAGAATCTCAAACTCCTTATCATTCAGCTCAAGCAACTGATCCAGGACGGCCTGATAAGGGTCATAGACTTCTTTACGCGAGCGACGGATCAAATCATTGCGGCCAATGACTTCGAAGAAATGTTCCGACTGGGAAATGTTATAAACGGTCAGTGATGACCGAATTGTGTTTTGGAAAGGGACTGAAAACTCTAAACGCCGAACAGTGTCGGAATTCCACTTAACGCGCCGGCGATGTGGGTACGGACAACCGTCGTTTCCGTCGAAATAAAAATAAGAAGGATCTGGGTCGACAACTCCATAGTGCAGCAGCTCAGTATCAGCGGGTGGCGTGATAACGAAGTCTCCTGCCTTGATGTCAAAGAGGAATCGCGCGATCTGTCCAACCTGTTGGCCGATTACCACATTGCTTGTGTCCTGCGGATGCGCTTCTTTATAGAGCGGGTAAAGTTCCTCCTTGGATCGGACATTCGAGAGATCAATCTTTGGCATCCAGCCAATCGCTACATAACCGCCATTAAGAAATTGATTTGTATACGTGCCAAACTCAGCTCGCACGCAGTAAACGTCAGGCATGCGAGACCTCCTGCGAAAGTGTTTCGGGCCTCACCTGAAGTTTTCCCGAAAGCAACTTCGGGAGCAGTGCATCCCTTAGGGCGGCGAGTGTTCTTGATTCGGTCAGAGTTTGGAACGAGCGTTCGAAAAGGGGCTCGACAACTCTTTGAAACGCTTCCAAAACAGCGGGCGAAGGAAAGGCCACTTTGAGGCGTTTCAGATCTTGAGCGGTCACATGCCCGAGTCCGGTTGTCTGCTTGTCGCGAGCAATCTCGATAAAGGTCGGCTTCAGATGCTTTAGCAAGTAGTAGACGAAGAGCTTTTCATGGGGACTGTAAAATTCAACTTTGAAGATGTGCTGATTCAACCATGCGTCACCTCCTGCCCAAACAAATGTATCAATCGAGGTGTCTGGGCTTCCCGACCAAGCGAATAAGATCTCACCATCTCGAATCTTGTACTTTCCCGCGAGCTCGCCGTTTGTGAATTTTGTTTGTGCAGTTACGCCGTCTTTTAGCTCGGCGATTTTCACGATAGGCAAACCAGAACCATCAAGTGAAAAATGCACCTTGCTGAATGCGACCCCATTGATGAAGGTTGCGCAATCGTAAACGGACGTCACAGTCCAACCGTCTGGTATTTCACCGATGCCAGTCGGCTGGAAACCATCGGGAAAGATAAAGCCATAAGTGCTTGCAGCGTTGCTTGTCTGACCGATGGGCTTAGAGCGAATAGGAAGGAAGTCGATGAACCACGATCTAAAAATAGCTTGGGCCGTCGCTTCCAGCGTCTCGTTCATTCGCTGGTTCAACTCAATCTTGTTGTCCAGCGCACCTAGCACCTGCGCAATGGCACGCTGCTCCTCCAACGGAGGGAGGGCGAGAGGCAGATTCCCGATCTCTGCCAGGTTTAAGTTGGGTTGTGCAGATTGCGCAACGAGGTTGTTGATAAACTTGTTGTAGGTTCTGTTACGAAGGTGGTAATCGACGAAGTGAGGGTCGGCTTTAGAACGGTCAAGCCGGATGATACCAACCGCTTGGTTTGTGTTAGCGGGCAATATCTCTCTCGGCACGACTGCTGTTTTACCGATGAACACACCCGCCATCGAAAAGAGAATGTCCTCTTCGGCAAGAATTGACCGCTTAAGCACTCGATTCGTCGCCTCATCGATGAAAGCGAATTTGGAGCGATCAATTCTTCCGTCGGTTGATATCGACTCTGACTTCACAAAGTTGATCCCTGCCTCGGTGAACGGATAGCCAAGGGTTGTTGGAGTCGTGCCCTTTGTGATGACCGTACTGACATCACGCAATCGAACTTGTTGCCAATGCCTCATTGCGCTACTTCGATTCTCGCGAGATTGTCCCGAACGGCTTTCTCCAGTCGAGCCGAATCCGCGAACTGCTCCTCCAGCACTAACATAAGTCTTTTCATCTTCTCATCAAACGGTTCGGAGTCATGTTCAGCGTCTTCAGCGCCGACATAGCGACCCGGACTAAGCACGTGGCCGTGAATGAGGATCTCGTCCAGCCTTTCGGACTTGCAGAATCCCGCGACATCTTTATATTCGCTCGCTCCTTGATCGCCGCGCCAAGCGTGATAGGCATTCGCGACCTTCTGAATGTCGTTGCTAGCCAATACCCGATGGATGCGATCAATCATGCTTCCGAGCTTGCGCGCATCGATGAATAGCGTTTCGCCTCGCCGATCGCGAAAGCGATGATTACGTTTGTCGCGAGCAATGAACCAAAGGCAGACCGGTATCTGTGTGTTGTAGAAGAGCTGGCCCGGCAAGGCAACCATGCAATCAACCAGATCGGCTTCGATGATGTTCTTCCGAATCTCACCTTCGCCAGATTGATTTGATGACATGCTCCCATTGGCGAGGACGAATCCTGCAAGACCTGTTGGCGCGAGGTGGTGGATGAATTGCTGTACCCAGGCAAAGTTCGCGTTGCCGGCTGGCGGTACTCCGTATTTCCAGCGCACATCTTCGCGCAGGCGCTCGCCGCCCCAGTCGCTATCGTTAAATGGTGGATTGGCCAGAATGAAGTCCGCTTTTAGGTCTCTGTGCAGATCGCGATGGAAGCTATCGGCGTTTTCCTTTCCCAGATTGTTCTCGATGCCGCGAATGGCGAGGTTCATCTTTGCGAGCTTCCACGTGGTCGGATTCGACTCCTGACCAAAGACGCTGATGTCGCCGATGCGTCCGCCGTGCGCTTCGACAAACTTCTCGCTCTGCACAAACATGCCGCCTGACCCACAACAGGGATCGAAGATGCGGCCTTTGTAGGGAGCAAGCATTTCGACGAGAAGCTGAACGACGCAGCGCGCCGTGTAGAATTGCCCGCCTTTCTTGCCTTCGGCGCTGGCGAACTGGCCCAGGAAGTACTCGTACACTCTACCAAGCATGTCTCGCGACTGGTTCTCTTTGTCACCGAGTCCGATGGTTCCAATCAGATCGATTATTTCGCCGAGCCTTTGCTTATCAAGCGCCGGACGCGCGTAATCTTTCGGCAACACGCCTTTGAGCGAAGGATTGTCGCGCTCGATGGCGACCATCGCGTCGTCGAGCGTCTTGCCAATGGTTGGTTGCTTGGCGTTTGCTCGGAGGTGCGGCCAGCGGGCTTCCTGCGGCACCCAGAAAATATTCGCAGCGATGTATTCATCGCGATCTTCAAGTGCCGCTTCGCGCTCGTCCGGCTTATCCAGATAAAGCTCGCTCTTAGGATCAGCGATGTCTTCTTTGAGTTTGTTCTGGTGCTCTTCGAAGGCGTCGGAGATGTACTTCAGAAAGATGAGCCCAAGCACGACGTGCTTGTACTCCGCCGCATCCATGTGCCCGCGCAGCTTGTCCGCCGCCGCCCAAAGAGTCGCTTCAAGCGTTCGCCCGTTGTCGCTTTTCTTGTTCTTCTTAATCCTAGTTGCCAAGGTGATTCATTGAAGTCTGAGGTCGATTGGAACCCTGTCATACTGCATTATCCACCGCCTAAATTCCAGCGCTAATACCTAGCATTCTCGGGAACCTACTGGTCTTAGCATCTCTTGCAAATCTGAGCCTGAGATTGCCCGGCTAGATAAAACTACCTAGTGTCTTCTGGATAGCAGCTCCTCGACGATTTTCTCGGATCTCTGGTCAGCCTGCGCCGTGAGCTTTTTCCAGGTCGCGGCCGTCGTCTCGTCTCTGCCCAACAGCAGCTTGAACCCGTGCCCCACAAGGAATCGGAGCAAGGCGATCTCTTGATACAGCAAACGTTCGTTCTTGGTAAAAGCATACCCTTCACTCGACAGGCTAATCGCTGCTTTTCTGCACCAATTGTTCGGGTCGTCGCCAGCCGCCACACCGGCTTTCTCGACCTGCGCGTATTCTTCGTCCGTCAGGCGAAAAGTGATGTTCCGAGTCTTCTTGGTTTCTTTGGTTTCCTTCATTTAAGTCTTCTCCGTGGGCCTGAAAAGTTGCGGACACTCGCGTATACAATGTCTACGCCGCGTTTACAAATGTAAACACCGATTTCTTAAGTCCTTTGTTTCTGTAAGTAGACATTGTATACACGGCGTCTACAACGTAGACGACCCAGCCCCGAAATTCGGGGGTGGCGTGTCCTAAATTTTCAGGTGCGAAGCACCTTCCTACTCTTCACTCAACTTGGACGCCAGAGTTCAAGTTGAGCTTTGGGCTGTTAGACTTGCCGATTGGATAAAGACGGCTAGACCGGGGTCAATCAACGGTGCCTTGCTTGGCGGTGCCAAAGCTTGCAAGGAGCATGAAGCTAAGCAACAGGCAAAACAACAAGGCCCAAGCTCGGTTTCTACCAAGCTTGGGCCGGCGAGCGTTCTTGCTCTGGGAATGGTGTCTTAGTGGCCTGGCTCGTCGCCATTGACTGTCAGTCGTCCTGCTCTGAGAATCTGGTCCGCCGCGCGGAAAATCTTCTGGGCACTCTTTTCTGGGATGGCGTTCGCGTCAAAGCCCACGCGTTGATACAGCCAATTCTGCAAGTAACCGCGACAGTAATCCGCTCCTTCCAAACCTAAAGACTCACAGCATAGAAGGGCAACAGCTTCTGCCTCCACTTCGCGGAGGTTGCGCGGCGTCTTTTCGGTGTCGGCGAAGTCTGCTTCCGCAGTATGGCCGATGACAACATGGGCCAACTCGTGAAACAGAGTTTTGTGCGGGAGTTGCGCCACGGGGTTGATCGCGATCTGCTGCTTGCGAGCAAAGCCTTGACAGTTCCCGTCGGTGCTGTCGAATGGGATCATGTCAATCCCGAGAGATGCCAACGCTCTCGTTGCGTCCCACTCTGATGTAACTTGCGGATCGAGGTCTCGGCCTTCCGTCTGAGAAAGCACGAACCATCGCGCCTTATAAACAAAACTGGTGAAGGTGCCTTCTCCGTTTGATTCGTCGTCGCTGCCCGTCTCTTCATTGCGACGCTTGCATGTTATCGGCATGCACAGAATTAATGCCCGCTCGCCGCGCTTCACGTGCCGTCCAAGGTCTTGCCATTTCGGGAACGTATTGATGGGCCCAGGCTGCAACCCTCGCATCTGGCATTGCACGAGTGCGAGCAATTGATTTCCCAAGCTATAGGAATGAAAAGCCGAGTACGCTTTCATAATAAGTCCGGGCTTGTTGACTGCTTCAACGAGTAGCGCCGACCACTTCGGAATGTCTGCTGATTGTCTGGTTTGTTGCTCCATCGTCGTGTCTCCTCTTCTTTTGGTTTTGTGCTTTGAAAGGGGAGCTTCCCCCTCGTAGCGACTGAAGGAACACGACTGAGCGCCCACCCCGCACACCGTAGGGCGAAACGGAGAGGAGCACTCAAAGCGAAGCGACGAGTTGTGCGGATGGGCTGTCGTGAGACGATGGAAGCGAGAGGGGAAGGTAAATTAGATTTCGCGCCTTGTGTGAGTTCTAGAAGAGGATGCGAATATACAAAAGAGGATGCGAATAATTACAGGAGAAGATGCGAAACTTGAGCATCCGCGGCCACGCGCATCCGCTTCTAGAACTCACAGCTCGGCTGAAATAACATGGAAGCCGAGGCCTTATTGAATGAGGATTCGGAATGAAGCAAATGGAGATTGCCGGTATTACGCTTGACGTAACGCATAAGGGTGGCTTATGTTTGACTGGTGGTTCTCAGCTATCGAGACAAACGCACCGAAGACTTCGCGACCGGAAAGCGAGTCAAGGCATTCTCGGGCATTGAACGTGCGGCACGTTTGAAGCTCGATCGTCTTGAGGCCGCTACTTCGATCAAGGATCTGGCTGCCTTGCCCGGTAACCGTTTTGAAGTGCTGAAGGGAGACCGCAAAGGGCAGTACAGCATTCGGATCAACGACCAGTGGCGGGTATGTTTCGAATGGCCGGACAAGTCGTCAGGGCCGACTAACGTAGAGATTGTTGACTATCACTAAGCGGGAAAACTTCTTATGCCAATAACAGCGATACATCCAGGCGAGCACTTGGCCGAAGAACTGCAGGAACTCGGGATGAGCGCGGCTGAATTGGCGCGCCAGCTGGAAGTGCCGACCAACCGTATTACCGGAATACTCAACGGCCAGCGCGCTATTACTGGTGACACGGCTTTACGCCTGGGCCATTTCTTCGGTATGAGCGCGCAGTTTTGGCTGAATCTTCAGAGTCTCTACGAACTGCGTCTGGCCGAACAGAAGGTGGGCAAGTCAATCATGGTTCTACCAACGCTGAAGAAGCACCTACCGGCTCGCCCATAACCGTCTACCTCGTGCCTCTGCTCATGCGTTGCTACAGCCGCCGTACAGTTTCTCCCAGTCGTTGTTGCACGTTGCGACACAGAGGATAGACGTAGATGCGCTTGATCGCGCGCCCGTGAGCCTCATGGTGCTAGCATCGGCACGCAATACGAAGTTGCCCCAGTCATTCCCCCGGTCGTGGTTGCGGAAACGCGCTCGCCAACAACTGCTCCGTCGCGCTCCCCGTGAGTTGAGAGCGGGACCACCGCGTAGCCAGCCGGCACAGCGCTTCTGAAGTATACTTTCGTCTTTGCGTCATATGCAGTTAAAGCAGTCTCGGGTGATGCAATCAGCATGAACTTGTTCAGCGGCGTAGTCGTAGTGTACGTGCCGACGCCATTACTCAGCGTGATCGGTCCCAAAGATGTTAAAGCGCCATTCGCGTCCACTGTGTAAAGATTCAAAGCCGTTACGTCATTCGGAACGCCCGTAAGGTTCAATTTGATCGTGGTGCCATTGTCGTCGCGCAAAACTGTTGCAGTTCCAGTTGCGCCGGCAATCGCGACCGGATCTAAAGTCACTACCGTTTCTTTCCGCAATGGATATTCGATGACGGTGTAGGTGCCATCGGGATTCTGAACTGTCTTAGTGACGGTTGTGGTGGTGGTTTGTCCCACCGTGATACCGACAGTCGCGATGCCTAAGACCACTACCGCCAAAAAACCGAGAGCTTGAGCACCGCGCCCCCATTGAATTCAAATGGTCCGACAGGAATTTACTGAGCTAGAGTAAGGGGCGGAAGATATCCGTACAGGGCCGTATCGCATCCTATCGCCCCAAGGTAGGCTCTCGCGCATTTCCTGAAAAAGATGTTAGACCAGAAGCCAACATTGTCAGATAACCACGAGCAAGCGTAGGCTGTGGGTAGGAGTTCCGTTTAATGATCCGGCAACACGGTCGAACGGCAGAGTATTTGCCCTTGGCTGTGCTGTGTTTTACGCTATTCCGCCCTTGTTCTCGGTTTGATCCAAATGAGAAGGGCTTCTGAATAAAACGCAGTGGGAGATGTCTATGGCCAAAATAATCAGGGGTAAGGCAGCAGCGCAGCGCGATAAATCCCACGCCGCAAAGGTTGCCGACGAGATATCCAAAGAAAATGCCCCCGACAATCTTGTCGTTGAGCACTTGCAGCGTCAGGTCGCTAACGCGTTCGTTCTCTACATGAATTACAAGCACTACCACTGGCATACATACGGCGCGATGTTTCGCGACTTACACTTGCTCTTCGACGAGTTCGCGAAGGCAGTGCTTGACACTGCCGACGGGTTTGCTGAGCGGGTGCGGATGATCGGACAGGACCCGGTCACCAGTCCACAAGAGATGTTGGCGACGGCGAGCGTCAAAGTCGCCAGTCGGGGCCAGACGATGCGTGAGATGGTCCAAGAGGGAGATGAGAACCTCGTGATCGTGATCAAAGAGATGCGAGCGGGCGCGCGGGCTGCCAACGCCTCCAACGACCCGGGCACAGTCGACCTTTTTTCAAGATTCGTTCAAATCCACGAGAAGCACGAGTGGTGGCTGCGTGACATTCTGGAAAAGCGTGACGGTTTGACCACATGACTAGGTGCGTGGCGTAGTGAAAGAGAGAACGTCATAGCACGCCGACTTCGATGCTGGTTCAGCGTAGTGATCTAAGTTAAGAAAACTTTATAGGTTTGATCGATAGAAAGACGAACTCAAATGAGACAAAGGATTATCCTCAGCCTGTCGATCGCAGTCTTATCTGTGGTTGCGAGTTGCAGCTTGCAGAACGCGCCACCCGCGCGTAATTCGCAAACCGACGCTTTGTTTCGTGCGACGCGAGAAGGCAAGGCCGATATGGTAAAAGCTCTGCTGGCCGCACCCGGCGCCGAAGTTAACGGTAAGGACGAACGAGGAAGCACTCCTCTGCTCGAAGCGGCGCGCTTCGGACACGATGATGTTGCGCGGGTCCTGCTCGCTGCTGGGGCGAACGTAAAAGCAAGGGACAACGATGGCAAGACAGCACTGATGCTAGCTGTGCAAGGAGGTCACGATGAGGTCGTGCGTATACTTAAGCTTGCTGGAGAAACTGAGTAAAGGTGACCTGATGCGAGAAATATTTTCAACTCCTTTTAGGAGGAGATTGATCCGAAGTGTTTCCCGTCCGTTGGCTTGAACACCCTTCAATCTTTTTCGCGCGAACTAGAGAGTGGCTCCAGCGTGTGAGAGGAGCAGTTCAAACGCGGTTTTTGAGGATCGGTCAAATCCAATTTATCCCAAGGCACTCTAAACCCGCGATTCTCTTTCGCTCCGAACACGCCGAGAAAAACAGTCGCGATATTTCTCACCGACAAGCGCTCAAGCAACGCAGTGCCACCGATCTCATATTCTTTGACGACCCATTCATCGCCGCACTTCTCCGCGAGTATCTCCTCGATGCGTCCGGCCGTTTTGCCTTCGGAGTCGAGCACGTGCTTCCCCAGCAATCGTTCGATATGGACCTCTGTCTTTTTGCTCATCATCCTGATCCTGGAATACGTCCGATGACATTCTTATTCAGCCATTTCTCCCAATCCGTAGCCGGTGTTTCATTAGCGTCAAGATTAACTTTGACTTCAATGCCCACGTCGCCCACGTCGCTCCACGCAATACGAAAAGGTTTGCCATGCCTCACTCCCCATTTCCGCCCAATCATCTCCGCCCATTTTCCCAATCGCAGATGGAGCCGATGAGCCAGCGTAGTCATACCAGTTTCAATATGGGATAGACGTGGCGGCTCAGCTTTGCGCACCGACATGACGATGCCATCAACCTTGCCCAGCTTGCGGCCTTCACGGTCAACAAGCTGGTTGTCGAGAACGTCACGAATCAAGCGCATCTTTTAGCCTCCGAGGATTTGGAGCGGAATGGCAACGATCGCCAAAACAAAGGCTAACCCTATTATGGCGATCACCACGACATTGCTGACGACTCCATTCCGGTGCTCGCCGACATACTTCTTATCGTTCATCAAAACGAGAAACGGGAAAATGACGAGCGGCAAAGTCAGCGCCGTCAGTGCCATCGAGAAGATCGTCAGCTTCAGCGGGTCTATCCCAAACAACATCAAAAGTGACGAAAGAAAAATGAAGATCGTATAAGTAAAGCTGAAGCGGGCATCTTCCTTTGGCTTCTGGCTCTCGCCCCAATTCCAGCCGAAGGCTTGCGCCGTAATGTAGGCCAGATCGAGACTGACTTCTAAAGCAGCGCCAAAGCAAGCGATGCCCAGCGACGCCGCGAAAAGGATGAAGCCCCAGTAGCCGAAAACTCCCGTGAGCATCAGCGCTGCTTGCTCGTAAGCGTCAACCTGAATGCCTCTGGGCAACAGCACCATGGCCGCCACGACCAGGACACCCATGCTCACGAGGCTCCCGAAGCCCATACCTAGAACGGCGACCGCGCGGTTAACTCCTAAGTCTTTCTCATTCCACTTGTCTTCGACCGCGCCCGATGAATAGAAGTAGAAGAGATAGGGGCTGATCAACGCGCCGAGAATGGCGACCGCAATGAACCAATAGGTGGCCTTGTTATGAGTCGGCAGCGACGGCAACAATCCCGCTCCGAGAGACTGCCAGGGCGGATGTAGCATGAAGGCTGCGGCCACGAAGCACAACGTAACGAGACCGAAGATCGAGGTGCCGTTTTCGATAATGCTGAAAGTGCCTTTCCATAGTAAGAGCCAGAGCAGGAAAGCGACGGGCAGCGCCCACCAGCGAAAACTAATTCCGGTCACCAACTGAAGTGCAAGGCAAACACCTCCAATCTCTGCGCCAAGCACAAGGAAATCAACGATGATTTCGGCGGCGAGCGGGACGACGTAAAAGTTGAAACCGAAACGCTCGCGTACTGCGTCCGCCAAGGTGTGTTTGCTTACGGCCGCGAGACGACCTGACATCTCGACGAGAAAGATTACGCAGATAGTTCCGAGAAGAATCGCCCACATCAGCTGGAAACCGAAAGCGGCTCCGGCTTGCGCTGCGGTGGCAATTGCGCCCACGTCCAGAAACCCGCCGATGGCGGTGAGAATTCCCAGCGCAACTTTGAGCACACTCTTCATGGCTTCGAGTATCCGCTCCGCGCGAGAGTCCTAATCGCTTCTTCTTCAACCGCGATTTGATTAACCGCTTGAGCGACCTTTGCCCGATCTCCTCTTTTTACGGACTCCAACATCTCTGAACCTATTCTCTGAAGGTTTTGTAGGCGCGCCTGTACCGTCGCGCGCTGGCCGGCAGGAATTTCTGATACTTTTGTTAGCGCATCACTCTGTTCTTGAAGTTCCTGGTTAGTTCTCTGTAATGTTTTTACGGCGTAGGTTGTTGGCACGGTATTGTTTATCCATGTCTCGCCAACCATGTGCATTGTCGCTGCCCAAGAAGTAACGGACTGTAATTCCGAAGACAGTCGTTCGGCAGGCGATTGACTATTGCACGCGACGGAAAACCCGAGCAACAAAAAGCTGTACAGCAGTTTTCGGTTCAATGTTATGACCTTGCCCTCATCAAGATTATTCGTCAAGTGCGCTCAGCTTGTCTCGGAGTTCAGCTGAGGTGTTAACGCGCATCTGACACTGGTCAAATTATGCAGCTCCTTTTGTTTCTTATTTATTACTGCAAACTGCGGCTGGGGGTATTGTTGGGTTTTCACCAAACATCTAATCCAGTGAATATAAGGTGGCGCCGGCACTACTGGCGAAACCGGCGTTTGTACGGTCGTCGGCCATAGTCCGTTGCACAAAAGAACGTAGGCGGATTCCCGCGCTCGCGTGCGCAAACACAGCACAGGATCAACGGCGCCTAACACAAACACGCCATGAACCTAGTCCCCGCAAGGAAACTATTATTCCAGGCGTCGCCAAATTGCCAAACTAAGCCGCCGTACTCTTTGAGTTATCTACCGACAGCTTTGCCGGCTTTCTTAATAGCTTCGCCGACTTTGCGCCTCGCTTTGCCTGCACCTTCCTGAACGCGACCGCCAACGCGTTCCGCCGCTCCTTCGTCTTCCATTTCGGCATCACCAGTTCCTCGACCGACTTTCTCTTTGATCGCACCCTTTGCCTGTTTGAACTTGCCTTTCATTTCACTCTTGTTTGGTACGCCCATAACTCATTCCCTTTCTTAACGGCAGTAGTGAGATTGCGAACAAGACTGCCGCGTTTGTCTTGTTCACTTTTTATTCAGAACACTGTGGAATTGCACTTTGAAGAGGGCGGCAAGACTTGTGCCAGTAGGTTGGGGCGTTGACTCTTTGCCGAAAGCTTTTTTCTGGAGCAGGCCATAAGACTAACTTTGAGACACTTCGGCGGTTGTAGCCCCTTCGCTTTCATACACCGCGCAGATCTCACTCGCTCATAGTTGAATGGATTTGACAGAGCCTGAGACATTCTCCAATATAAGTTCCATTCCCCTACAAGCAGTCAGACGTGGCGCGAATCGCGGCTAGCGGTTTGATTTGATTTTCGCGGATGCTTTTTACTTTCCGCTTGCCGTCCCACGTGGGACAAGCACTAATCAAGGAGCAACATTATGGCTAAACTGATCACTGGACTCTTCAAGACCCGTGCGGCGGCCGAAGCGGCCGTTGATGCAATCATTAAGCGCGGATACACGCGCAACGAAATCAGCGTACTGATGTCCGACGCTACGAAGAGCAAAGAGTTTGCACTTGAGTCTGGCACGCGCGTGGCCGATGGGGCGGCTGTCGGAGGCGCAGTGGGTGGGGTTGCGGGAGCCACCCTCGCTGCGATCCTGGCGGTCGGTACGAGCCTCGCACTCCCGGGACTTGGTCTAGTTATCGCTGGCCCAATCGTTGCCGCACTCGCAGGCGCTGGAGCAGGCGGCGCTGCTGGCGGTCTAATCGGCGCACTGGTTGGCGCTGGCATACCAGAGCATCGCGCTAAAGTTTATGACGCTGGTATTCGGGGCGGGGGAATCCTGATCGGTGTCGAGACTAAGACGGACGACGATGCGGATAAACTCGAAAAACTGCTCGAAGAACTAGGCGCAGAGAACGTACGACAAGAATAAGACCTTGTGCATACGGGGGATCGGTTCAACCTCTGCCCTGAAATAAGGTTTCCCATCCCAGGAGCAAAGCGTGGGCCATAGATCTTTACCTCAGGCGCGCGAAAAACTGGCCCGCTCATAGTTAGGTTGGCTGACGGAGTAGGAGACGGAGAAGGTCAAGGGGGCTGCGCATGAATTTGGGGAGTAATTGCAGGAGGAAATGAGATCCGATGGTGCGAGCATTACCTGTGCCGTCGGATTTCTTTTTTGTGGTTTACGAAGTAACAGTGAGAAGAAAATATCACGAGAGCGCGAACGAGTCATCTGCAGTTAACTGTCTCTCATATCCGTTATGAGCGAGACATTGTCTTAAGATCAACGCTGACCGTACTTATTGAGGGGGCAATTATATGCAAGTAAAAGACATTATGACGCCAGACCCGGCCTGTGCCACGCCGGACACAACGCTGCAACGAGTGGCCGAGTTGATGGTCCAAAACGATTGTGGCGAAATCCCTATCGTTGGAAATATGGCGAGTATGGTGCCAGTCGGCGTGATCACTGATCGCGACATCACATGCCGGACAGTTGCCAAGGGTCTTAACCCCCTGGTCATGAGGGTTATGGATTGTATGAGTCAACCAGCGTTGACCGTGGTGCCAGACATGACGATCGAAGCATGTTGCAGTGTCATGGAAGACGCTCAAATTCGACGTGTCGTAGTCGTGGACGCGAGTGGGGCTTGCGTCGGAATCGTCGCGCAAGCGGACATCGCACGCCACGCCTCCAAAAATGACGCAGGCGAAGTTGTCCGTGAGGTATCCGAACCAGGCAGTTCAGCCTCCGCGGTTGGCTAGAGGGACGAGAGTTCTTGGAAGGACGAGAAATTCGAAGGGAGAAGAATGGCCGCAGCAGAAACGACAGACACGTGGCGCACCCGCCTTGCCAATGCGGCGCACCTGAAGAGGGCGGATATTGCAGCGATTATTGTGAGCAGACACTAATTGGAATCGAGGCCAACTGCAAATGTGGACATCAGGAATGCCGGTTCTATGGATTATCAAGCGTCTAATAGTTCGTGAGGACCCGCATCAAACAGATTACCAGTATCGGTTAACCGAGGAGACGATCATGAAGAACAGCTTTAGGCAAGAAGTGGTCGGTCTGTTCGGCATAGCATTGGTTCTATGCCTGAGTATTCCGGCTTGGTCGATTGAACTAAGAGAGTCCAAGGGAGCGCCTCAAGTTCGAAATGCCAAAAGGATGAACGACGCCATGCGGCATTCAGAAGAAGCGGCGAAAGTCTTTGATGAAATCATGGCCGTGCCAGACAAAGCGATTCCCAAGGAATTGCTTGATAAGGCGGAAGCCATCGCGGTTTTCCCGGGAGTGGTCAAAGCGGCTTTCATCGTTGGCGGGACTGGCGGTCAGGGAGTGATCAGCCGTCGCGTCGCCGGGGGTTGGAGCGCACCGGCTTTCTTCAATCTGGGAGGAGGCAGTTTCGGCGTTCAAATTGGTGCGGAAAAAACAGACTACGTGATGTTGATTATGAACGACGACGGATTGAAGGGCTGTTGGAGGATAAATTTGAGATCGGAGGCGAGGCTAGTATCGCGGCTGGGCCGGTCGGACGCACGGCAAGCGCTTCAAGTAACGTAACTCTTGACGCCGGGATTCTTTCCTATTCGCGGAGCAAAGGCGCATTTATTGGAGCCTCTCTCAAAGGCGGCATGATCAGTCCTGATAACGATCTAAATGGAGCTGTTTACGGCATGAAAGCGCGAGATGTTTTGACCGGTCAGCAGAAGGTAAACCTTGCCCAGATGCCAGGCAGGGTGGGTGCCTTTCCGAAGACTCTCGCCCGTTATTCTTCGCGACCGTAAGCGAACGAGTTATGGCATGGAAATGACAAGCCACTTTTTGAGCAAGGGATGACTGTCAACCGGAATCGTAGTGAGTGGAAAGCGGGTAAATGATCATGGCAAAAGCAAAAGAGGCACGAGAGTCAAACCAGGAAGCTGTGCCTACCGTTGGCGATGGTCTTAAGGGGCAGACCAGCGTTAGTTTTGCTGAGGAGAAACCGAGTCGTAGGCACCAAGAGGAACAGAGCCTGAGGATAGACCCGATTGAAGCCGCAAGTCGGTTGGTGGCACAGCTCACCGACCATGCGGACCGTACTGACGTGTTGGTGCTCACTTTGCGACGGGGCGTCCAGGTCGCCTTGGCGGTGGCTAGCGCGCTGCGTGCACCTTTCGACCTCATTTTAGTGCGAAAACTTTGTGTTCCTTGGGACGACGACTTGGCTATGGGCGCGCTCGCCACTGGAGGCGTCCGCGTCCTCTACGAAGATGTGATTAATGATCTACAGATTCCGGAGGAAGTGATCGATTCGGTGACGGAGCGTGAACTTCGCAAGCTCAACCGGCGCGAGCGCGCGTATCGCGGAGGGCGTCCGGCTCCAGACGTGAGTGATCATAGCGTTATTCTGGTGAATGATGGACTCACAAATGGATCGATGACGCGCGCCGCCGCAATGGCATTACGGAGGCAGCAACCCAAAGAGATCATAGTCGCGGTGCCCTTTGCTGACACGAGGACGTGTGACGAGTTTCGTGAGGAGGTAGATCGCATAGTATCCGCCACCACGATGGAATCGTCTTCGGTCAGTGAAAAGCTCGGTGGTCCAGCTAGGCGAACCCTGCAATTCATGCGAGCCCTACGAAGATTTCGGAAAGGCTCTCGATAATTGGATACAGTTTAATCTGGCGTTCGAAAGAAGTGCGAGTTAGGCCAAGGGAGAGATTTCTAAAATAACTGATTAACGGTCCTCAAAGTAGTCGGCATTGTGATGAATGGTGTACGCGATCTTTTCCGGCGACGAATATTATCACCTTGTATTGAAGGCCGATGATCACCGCACCATCTGTCAACTCTCAACCAAGGGGAGTGAGCTAAATGTCCGGGAGCACCGTACTCCGGCTCGAGTTATTGCGATCGCTCCTCGCCCCGCGTACAGTGTATGTCCCCGGTGCGCTTTTGAACATGCAAAACTGAGGGAACGGTCAACGTAAATGTCAATAGATAAAGTCTAATAAATTGACCAGCCGGTCCCGTTTTCTAATGTGTACGACGAAAATTGGAATTGAGGAGTAAAGAAATGCGTCGTAATCCAAATACTGATCCTCCGCAACCCGAAGCTGAACCTGAATTACCACCAACTCAACCAAACGATCCTATTGATCTTCCCCAAGAACCGACGCCCGTGCCGCTACCTCCTGACAAAGAGCCATCGCCTCCTGCTCCTGTGCGCGAACCCGATACACCTCTGCCTTCTGGCGACCCCCCGCCGAAAGAGCCGACTCGATTGGCTTAAGCCCGGCGCTGTCCATCGCTGCTGATAACACCCGCATATATTTTAGGTAAGGCACAAATAAGGTTTTGCCTTGAAGTACGCTGCCAAGAAGGAAGGAGACCTACGCGCATGTCAGAAGACGAAGACTTCACCGTCGGAGTGGAGGAGGAGTATCAGATCATCCATCCTGATTCGCGCGAGCTTCGTTCGCGGGCAGCGCGCATCTTGTTAAAAGCAGAGCAAGCTGTAGGTAGCGATGTGCAATCCGAGTTCTACCTATCTCAGATTGAGATCGGGACGCAGATATGCCACACGCTTGCTGAGGTACGCGCCGAACTGGTGCGCTTACGCAGTGAACTAATCGCAGCCGCTGAGCGCGACGGAAGTCGCATTGCGGCCGCCGGAACCCATCCCTTCTCGCACTGGGAAGACCAACAGCTCACGCCAAAGGATCGTTACGTCAGTATCACGCAGGACTATCAGCAACTGGCGCGCGAGCACCTCATCTTCGGCTGCCACGTTCACATCGGCATCAGCAGTCGTGAGGCCGCGATCCAAGTAATGAACCGCGCCCGCGCGTGGCTTGCGCCGGTACTGGCTCTCTCGGCTAGTTCGCCCTTCTGGCTTGGCGTGGACACTGGCTATGCCAGCTTTCGCACGGAGATTTGGCGTCGTTGGCCGATGACCGGAACACCGATGGTATTTGAATCGCGCGCTGAATACGAGCGATTGATTGATGTCTTGGTCGAGACTGGAAGCGTTTCTGATGCGACGAAGATCTACTGGGATGTGCGTCCGTCTGCGCGATTCGAAACTCTGGAGTTTCGCATTACGGATGTGTGCACGACGATTGATGAAGCGCTTATGGTAGCTGGGCTGATACGTGCGCTGGCGCGGACCTGCCATAAACAGGCGGAACGCGACGAATGGGTTAAATATCCCCGACCTGAGCTTTTGCGCGCATCTAAATGGCGTGCCGCCCGCTACGGTCTCGATGCAGATCTGATAGACCTGGAGCAAGGGTGCTCCGTGCCCGCACAGGAGATGATAGAAAAGATGCTCGAATTCATTCGGCCATCACTCGAAGAACATGGTGAGTGGGATGAAATCTCCAGCCTTGTAGGCGAGACCATGCTGCGAGGCACAGGCGCGACGCGCCAACGCGAAGCGTATTTTCGTACAGGCCGTTTAGAAGATGTTGTTGATCTAGTCATCGCAGAAACGGCAGCGAACTAAATCTTGCGTCAAAGAGTTTCGCTCATCGGATATGCCACTTCCTTCTAAAGCGTATCAGCCACAAAGAGTTTGCTGACAGAGTCCGAGTCAGCCGCGGGAAGTTGACAGTGGCGTGGAGACCCTATGTCTTTACACCCGCTTATTGGAACCTTGTCAGGTAAGCCAGCGACGCTCGTTGCGGGTCAGCGCCTTCCCTTCCGAGATGTGGATTTGCGCTTGATGCCCTGGTATCTCACACCGCCGGGAAGGTTCTCTGGCAGATCTAATTCATCGTCGACGATGTCCTCCATGTGTACGCCCGCAAGACGAGCATACTCCAGAAGGACCGTCAAATGGGGTTCAGTTGTTCCTCGCTCGAACTCCGAGATTCGGCGGTAGTCCATCGTCTTCAAATTCCAAGTGTCTTATGACGCACAGTGGCGCAAAGACGATCATCTCTCCTTAGTTGCCAACATCACGCGCAATCAACGACAAGCATTGATCGCTTATGGCACCGAAACGGTCGCGGGGTTGGCGCGACTGCCAGTGCCTCCCGAACCAAATGTCCAAGGCATTAAAGAACAACCATTTGCAAATATTCACCAGCAGGCTCGCCTGCAGGTGCAAGGGCGCGAAGAGCACCGGAATATTCATGAGTTGCTTCTCCCTCCAGAGCCTGAGAAAGGCTTGTGTTCGCTTCCCGCGCCATCGCCGGGCGATATTTTTCTCGACTTCGAAGGCGATCAATTCACGTTTGAAGGTGGCTTGGAATACCTGTTCGGCGTGCTCACGATATCGAATGACGACGTTGGTGAATGGTTTACGAGCCAACTTGGGCCATGAACCCCGCGGAAGAGAAGCGCGCTTTTGAAAAATTCATCAGAATGGTGATGGAACGTCGCGAGTTGTACCCCGACATGCACATCTTTCATTACGGTGCTTATGAAGAGACGGCGATCAAGCGAATGGCCGGCCAGCACTCGACTTGTGTGGATGAAGTTGACGAATTGCTGCGCGGCGAAGTGTTGATGGACATGTTCCGAGCGGTCAGGCAAGGATTGCGAGCTTCGGTCGAAAGCTATTCGATCAAGAAACTCGAACCGTTTTACGAATACAAACACGAGGTGGATCTTCCCGATGCGAATCGTGCATTGCAGACTTTTCAAACAGTGCTCGCCTTTGGACCTGGGGCAGAAAACCTCGACGACATCAAATCCGCCATTGAAGGTTACAACCGCGATGATTGTGTGTCGGCGTTACGCCTGCGCAATTGGCTTGAGCGATTGAGGAAGGAACTGGAAGAACAAGTTGGATGCTCGCTCGCGCGGCCTGAACCGAAAGAGAATGCACCGTCTGATAATCTGTCGGAGTACTTGCTAAGACCCAGAAGTCCTTCTCAACCATGACGGCCGAGACGCCGCGTTGAGCCGCCACTTCTCGGATGATGGTCGCTTGATCCTCTGCGGTGCGATTGAAGAATTCTAGTTTCACGATCTGCTCTCCGCCAGTTCACGAAACAAAGGATGCATCCATGTCGGCGCTAACGGCAGGTCTTTCAATAATTGCCGACGCTCTTTGGTTGGCAACGTGCGCTTCAGGTGAGCCATGCGCTGCGGTGTGATGTGCTCCTTGCCCAGATGCCGAAATGCCTGCATCAGTAACCCACTCAATCGTCCAGCTGCCGCCATGTTGCGCGGTGTAGTGCGGCGCAATTGGATTTCCTGCTTGCCGATCTTCACGGTACGCGAGGGGCCGTCGGTCAAAAACACTGCCTTCGCTGGCACTTGTTCGGACAATCCCAAAAGGTTTGTAGCGTAAGCTCCGGCGGGTTGGAGTCGAAGTCGATCTTTTCCAGCCAACGCTTTGGCTATCTTCT